>DASZDF010000732.1:0-7976 GCA_035942275.1 Solirubrobacteraceae bacterium
GTACCGAGACCTCGACTGCCCGATCTACGCGATCCCCGGCAACGACGACTGGTACGACGGCCTCCACGGCTTCATGTCGCACATCTGCGGCATCGACGCGCCGCAGGCACCGCTCGAGGTCGGGCCGGGGATCAAGGAGAAGATCGCGCGCGCTCTCTGGCGCCGCACGATGCGCCCCGACGACCAGACGCTCGCTAGCGTGACGGCGCGGCTGTTCCTGTACCAGGGCTGGCGCACGTTGCGGCGCGAGACGATGGCCGAGCAGTTCACCGCGCCGACGGAGCGCGTGACGTCGTTTCTTCAAGCGCGCCATCCCGACGTGGATGGTCGTCGGGATCGTGATCGTGACCGAGTGCGGCGAGCCCGAGCTGCTGCCGGCGATCCTGGCCTTCCTCGGCCTGATGACGACCACGGTCGTCGCCTGGTACGGCAACCTGCCGATCGACCGCGGAATCGGCCGGGGCGAGTACGACGACGCCCGGCTGCAGGAGCTGCTGCTCCGGTGAGTTGCCGGGCGCCCTGGGGTAGACCGCCGGATCGTCGTAATAGGTCGCGACCAGGAACCGGTCGCTAGCGGTGGGAGCGCAGGTTCGAGTCCTGCCGGGGGCGCGCACGTCACCTCGGGGCGAGGATGCGGGCCGCGAGCTCAGGCGTGCAATCGCGGTCCACGAGGTTCAGGAGCTCGTGCAGGTCGTAGTCGGCGTCGTCGGCGAGGCGACGCGCGAGGTCCGCCGCGAACCCGGCATGGTTCAGCAGGGACTCGCGCCACATCCTCACCTCGTACGGGACGCGCCGCGTGGCGGGTGCCAGCTGCTCGACGTGGCCTTCCATGCGGCGCCTCAGCCCGTCGACGGGAGTCGGCGGCGGAGGGGGACGACGCGGGTCGCGCGGTCGTCGAGGAAGGCGCGGGCGCTCTCCTCCGCGCGCGTCATGAGCTCCTCGGCGTGCCCGAAATCCATCGGCTGGACGTCGATCGGACACGGCGGCGGGAGGATCGTCAGGCCGGCGTGGTTCGCGTACGCGATGGTCTCGTCCGCGAACCGGTGCGACACCATGAGGCTCGTCGCCTGGACGACCATCCCGAGGGCGCCGCGGGGTGCGTCGGGCAGCGAGCACGGCCCGCCGGTCGGCAGCACGTAGATCTCGTCCACCCCGAGGTCGACCGCGTGCGTGATCGGGGTGTTGTTCATCACGCCGCCGTCCACGAGCAGCCGTCCGTTCCACTCGACCGCCGGCAGGACGCCGGGGATCGCCGCGCTCGCCATGACCGCCTCGACGAGCGGGCCTTCGGAGATCCGGACCTCCTGCCCGTTGAGCACGTCGCAGGCGATGACGTGCAGCGGTGTGGGGAGGTCCTCCAGTCGCTCGCAGTCGGTGTGGCGGCTGACGAGTCGCCGCAGCGCGCCGCCGGGGACGAGGTTCCTCCGCGCGCCGAGGAACCCGAGCAGCCCCGTGAACGGCTCGAGCGGGAACACCTGGCCGCGCCGGATTCCGAGCCACAGCTCCGCGAGCTCCTCGACGGCGAGAGGGCCGAAGTCGCGGGACGCGAGGAACGCGCCGTTCACGGCGCCGACCGACGTCCCGACGATGACGTCGGGGCGGATGTCGTCGTCGACCAGCGCGCGCAGCATCCCGACCTGGATCGCGCCGAGGCTCGCGCCGCCGGAGAGGACGAATGCGGTGGTCATGTCCCGTTCGCGACCCCCGCCCGCTCGCCCTTACGAACGCGTAAGAACAACGGCATCGCGAGCGCAGACCGGTCCAACAACGGACTGGAGAAGCACGATGCACGGACAAGCGACCTCGACCCCTACCGCACGGCTCCTCGTCGTCGCGGACTGGAGCGTGGATCCGTACGCGGTCGTGGCGGAGCTGCGCCGCCGCACCGCGCACGAGCCGGCGGCGTTCACGCTCGTCGTGCCGGCGTGGCTGCACGGGCTCGACTGGGCCGGCGACCCGACCGCGAGCGTGCCGTGCGCCGAGCGTCAGCTCGAGATGCTCGTCGAGCTGACGCGCCGCGCCGGGCTTGACGTCGAGGTCGGCGGCGTCGGCGACCCCGACGTCATCAGCGCGATCGGCGACGCGCTGCACGGGCGCGATGCCGCCGAGATCCTCCTCTTCGAACGCCGCCGCCGCTTCGGGCGCAACCCGCTCGACCTGGCGCACCGCGCGCAGCGCGCGACCGGGCGCGCCGTCCGCAGGTTCACGGCGCCGCGCCTCGCGAGCGCACACTGCGAGGCGACGTAAGAACTCTGCGCCGCTCGTCGCCAACCACCCCACATGCACGTTTCGGCCGCCGCCCTTCCCCTGACCTATGCTCGAAGGCGAGTGCCGGGCGCGGTTGGACAGGCAGAGGGCGTCGAGCGCGACACGGCCGCGTGGCTCGCCGCGCTGCGCGGACCGGCCGCGATCCGAGAGGAGGCGGTCGCCGAGCTGCACGCGCTGCTGCTCCGCGGCGCCCGCCACGAGCTCGGCCGGCGCCGCCAGTCGCTGACCCACGTCTCCCGCGACGAGCAGGACGATCTGGCGAACCAGGCGGCCGACGACGCCCTCGTCGCGATCCTGGCGAAGCTCGACACCTTCCGCGGCGCGAGCCGCTTCACGACGTGGGCCTACAAGTTCGCGCTGCTCGAAGCGGGGGTGAAGGCGCGCCGTCGCGCGTGGCACGGGCGGGAGGTCGCCCTGGACGCGGACGGGTGGCTGACCGCGCGGGACGAGGGCCCCTCGGCGCACGAGGTCCTCGAGAGCAACGAGCTCCTCGACGCCATCGGCGCCGCGATCAGGGACTCGCTCACCCCGCACCAGCGCGAGGTGTTCGCGGCTCTCGCGCTCAACGGCGTCCCGATCGACGTGCTCGCCGAGCGGCTCAGCACGACCATAGGGGCGCTCTACAAGACGCTGCACGACGCGCGCCGCAAGCTGCGCGCGACGCTCGCCGACGGCGGGTTCGCCGTCGCGACGACCACGGCCCTGGGGAGGCGGACGTGAGCACTGACCCGAACAAGCCAGACCTGATCGCCCGGCTGCTCGGCCCCGCGGATCCCGAGGTCACCTGCGAGGAGTGCTTCGAGCTCCTGGACCAGTACGTCGACCTCGAGGTCACGGGGCAGGACGCCGACGCGCGGCTTCCCGGCATGCGCGCGCACCTCGAAGGGTGCCCCGCGTGCCACGAGGACCACGAGAGCCTGCGCGACTTCGTGCAGCAGCAGTAAGACGCGCCGTGGCCGCGGCGCTAACGCGGCATGAGCACAATCGCCACGGCCCTTCGGCCGATCCCCGTTCCGGCGTCCGACGTCCTGCGTCGTGACCCGGCCGCGCAGGCCTTCATGCTGCTGCGGATCGCCTTCACCGTCGCGCCCATCCTGTTCGGGCTCGACAAGTTCGCCGAGGTCCTGACCGACGACTGGACCAGGTACCTCGCAGTGGAGTTCAACGACGTCATCCCGGGCAGCGCCCAGGACGCGATGTACATGGTCGGAGCGACCGAGATCGTCGCCGGCCTCGTCGTCCTCGTCGCGCCGCGGTTCGGCGGCGTGCTCGTCGCCGCGTGGCTCGGCGGCATCATCGTCAGCCTGCTGCTCGTCGGCGGCTACGGCGACATCGCGCTGCGCGACTTCGGCCTCCTCCTCGGCGCCCTCACCCTCGCCCGCCTGGCGACCGCCTACTCGTCGAGCGGGACCACGGCGGAGGCGTCGACGAAGCCGACGCCGTAGAAGCGCCGCATGCGGTCGCTGAAGTCGCCAGGCGGCTCGGGCGACCGCGTGCGGTCGAAGGCCACGTCGAACGGCTCGAACCGGTCCTGGTCCCAGGAGACCTGGAAGTACGTGGCGGTCACGAAGCGGTCGCCGCGCGTCAGGTTCTTCAGCCAGCCGTCTTCCGGAACCGGTCGCGTGATCACCGTGTGCCCCTCCTCGGTGCGCTCGGTGTCGACGTCGGCCGCGTCCCTCACCTCGCCGACGGAGGGGCGAGCGATGGCGACCGAGACGTCGACGCGGGCGAGGTCGCGGTCCGACTCGGGGACCCACGCGACGAAAGGCCTCGTGAAGGTGTCGCCGGGCTCGAAGAAGAAGTCGTCGTTGACGAAGCGCCCGCGGGCGACGGTCGCCGGCTCGCCGATCTTGAAGAAGCGCATGGCCTCGATCCGCCCGGCGTCCGCGGCGTGCTCGGCGCGCTCGAGGCCCTTCTCCGTCGGCTTTTTGGCCGGGACGTCGCTGATCGAGATCACGAGCGAGGAGCCGACGACGATGACCCGCGTGCTGGAGGTGTTCTTGACGGTGACCGTGCCGCGAAGCACCGTCCGCCCGTCGGGCATCCTCTTCGGCGCCTCGAACTTCGGCTCCATGGTCACGCTCACCGGCGCCCTGGTCGGGAGGTAGATCGACGAGTACCAGAACTGCACGAGCGAGACGACCAATCCGAGCGCGACCGTCGACTTGAGCACGGGCAGGCGCGTGAAGATGCCCTTCTCGCTCTCCGCCTCCGTCATCTGCCATCGGATGAACCACCACGTGGCGACGGAGAGCACGAGGATGCCGCCCCAGAGAACGAGCCGGCTGTCCGGGTCGTCGTTGACCGCCTGCGCCACGAACATCAGGAATCCGAGCGCGGCGCCGAGGAGCGCGGCGACGGTGGCCAGCGCCTCGCCCTGCGCCTCATTGCGGTAGAGCCCGAGCGCGCCGGCCATGAGCACGATGCCCGCGGCCAGCGTCGCGGTGCCGGCCAGCCGGACGCCGATCTCGCGCCCGACCGCGGTGTCGTGGCCGCCGACCGTGATCGCGGCGGCGCCGAGCAGCACGAGCCAGGCCACCGCGGCCCACCGCATCCGCCGGACGCGCGGGGAGTCCGGGGGCGGGGGCACGTCGGGTGCGGGGGCCGCGTCGGCGTCCGGAGCGGAGCTCTCGGTCATCCCCGCTTCTTCGACGTCGTCTGCGCGAGCAGCTTCGAGGCCGAGCTGCCCTTCTTCCTCTTCGTCTTCTTGCGCGAGCGACTCTTCTCGCTCTTTGCCGCTGCCGCGCCTCGCCCGCGGCCGCGTTCGAGCACCCCGAGGTTCTGCACGTCGACCGCGACGAAGGTCGGCCCTCGCCGAGCCCGGATCAGGAGGCCGCTGCTGGCGGGCGCGAGGGCGCCGCGGCGCGCGAGTGCGCTTTGGATCTGCGCCCGCGTGACCACGACGGACTCGCGCCCGGGCCGTACGAACTCGAGCTCGACGATCTCGTAGCGGCTGTCCGGGTCGTCCCAGGTGAGCTGGAAGTGCTGCGGCCGGAGGGTCGCGGGCAGCTCGCTCTCGAAGGTCACGACGCGATCCGCCCCGCGCACCTCGGCCGCCGCCGCCGTTGGCGCGAGGGGTCCGAGGTCCGGCGCTACCCCGGCCTTCACCCCGGCCGACTCGAGCACCTTCGGCTCGAGATCCCGGTCGCCTCGCAGGCGTGCGCCGATTGCCCCCAGGGCGGCAGCGAGCTCGGCCGCGTCCGTCAGCGGGTACAGCTCACCGCCGGAGTCCCTCGCGCGCTGCTCGAGCGCTACGCGCAGCGCCCGCGGGGGACCCGCGTCGAGCACGAACGTCTTCTCGCGGAACGGCTCGGGCAACGCCGTGACGCCACCGCCGACGAGCACGATGTGCGCCTGTGCCGCCGGGTTCTTCGCCGCGGCGGCGTCGAGGCCGGCCTGCAGTTCGGCGGTCTCGCTCGCGCCGTTGCTCGAGCGCCCGAGCGCCTCGCGCAGCACGTCGATCCGGCGGCCGGCGATGGGCCCGACGAGCCGCGGCGGGATGACCTCGTGGGCGGCGGAGCCGAACTCCACGGCGCCGACGATGCTGTCCCGGCTGTCGGCGATCAGCAGCTCGAGGGCGGTGCGGCGCAACGCACCGTCCGGATCCCAGGCCCGGATGGCTTTCGAGTCCTCGACGACGAGCTCGACGTTGTTCGCGCGCTTTCGCGGCGCGGGAGTCGCGGTGGGGGCGGCCGGGGGCTCGGGCGCGGCGGCGAGCGGCGGCATGAGGACGAGCGAGGCCCCGCCGCGCCTCTCGATCGCGCGGCGGTGGCCGAGCAGCGCGTCCGATCGGCCGTCGCCGTTCACGTCGACGCCCGCCGCGAGGGCTCGGCCCGTCCGCGCGAGCTCCACCGGGCCCGCCAGCTGGACCGACGTCGTGGCGAGGAGGCCGGCGTCGAGACCCGTCGTCGCGGCGCGGGGTGTGAGGAGCAGCAGGGCCGAGCCGGCGCCGGCGCGGCCGAGCGCGCTGTCGCCGCTCTGACCTGCGAGGAGGTCCGCCGAGCGATTCCCGTCGGCGTCGCCCGCGGCCGCGAGCGCGACGCCGAGGTTGTCGCCGGCGTCGGACCCGGTGAAGCTGACGCCGTCGCGCGGGAGCGTCAGGGGCGCGCCTTCGGCGCGGCCGCTCACGAGGTACACGGCGCCGGCCGCCGGCAGGCCCTCCGCGCCCGCGGCAGTCGGCGCGCCGACCGCGAGGTGCGGGCCCGGCCGTCCCGAGACGGAGCCGAGGACGGCGACCGACGCGCCCGTGCGGGAGGAGGGCGGACCGGTCATCGAGAAGCCCCGCCCGGGCGTGGCGAGGTCGACGGCGGGCGAGCCCGGCGCGTCGCCCCAGACGACGTACGCCGTCCCGCTCTGCCGGGCCGCGCCGGGGGCGCCGACGACCACCTCGGGCAGCTGGTCGTCGTTCATGTCCGGACTGCCCGCGACCGCGGTGCCCGCGGCGTCGCCCGCCGCGGCGCCGTCGATGCGCTGCCCGCGCGCGCCGAGTGCGGCGAGGTCGACCTCACCGCGCAGGTCCCTGCTGTAGACGACGAACGCGGCGCCTCCGTCCTGCCGGGCGCCGGGGCCGTCGGCCCCGGGCGCGCCGACGAGCAGCTCGCCACGGCCGTCGCCGTCGAGGTCGCCGATCGATCCGACCGACGCGCCCGTCCGGTCGCCTGCCGCCGCCCCGAGGATCCGGACGCCGCGATCGCCGAGGTCGTCCAACCGCAGCGTGCCCGACGCCGGCCGCGGACCGCCGAACACGAGGTACGCCGCGCCGGGGTCGCCGCGGCCCTCCACGGTCGTTCCGGGGGCGCCGACGAGCAGGTCGCCCAGCCCGTCGCCGTTGACGTCGCCCACAGCGGCGAGCGCCGTGCCGGCGGCCGCTCCGGCCCCCGACCCGACGAGGGTGAAGCCGCGCTCGCCGAGCGTGCCGAGGTCGGTGCCGGGCGCGGGCCCGCCTGAGGGCGCCGGCCCGAACACGACGGCGACGTGACCCACCTGTCCCGCCGTCGGCATCCCGAACGCGAAATCCTGCGCGCCGCCCCCGTCGACGTCGCCGGCGAACGCCACCGCGGCCACCGTGCGCCCGCGCGGCAGAGCGCCGACGAACCGCTCGTCGGTGCCTGCCGCCCCGCCGGCGCTCCCCGCCACGCGGCCGAGGTCGAGCGCGCCGGCGACCGGCGGGTCCGCAGCCCGCGCGGGAGCGGCCGCGAGGCAGGCGAGCAGCGCGCACAGCCCGGCGACGCGAAGGCCGCCCGGCCACCGGGTGAGGAGCTCCCGCACCATAGGAGGACCGTACTTCGATTTACGGTGGCGTCGCAAGCGCGACGACGGGAACTGCTCAGGAACGCAGCCGGACGCTCCCCGTTGCGCGCAGCCGGCGCCCGCAGCGGTCCGTCGCCGTCACCGACAGCCGGTGCCTTCCCGGCGCCGAGCGCCGGGCGAGCCGCAACGTCAGCGCGGTGTGACCGCGCACGACGCGGGCGCCTCCCGCCGCCACCGTCACGCCGCGGGCGCCCAGCCGCACGCGGACGTCGCGCAGCGGCCCGACGACGACGACGACGGCGCGAATCGCGCGACGGCGGTTGAGGCGCGCGGCGGACGCCGGGCGCCGGACCACGCCGACCCAGCCGCCGCGGCAGCGGGGTGGTGGCGGCTCGGTCGGCGGCGCCTCACCTTCGCGTCGCTCCGGCGGGATCGCGGCGCACGGCGTGCCGTTCGCG
>DASZDF010000733.1:0-1804 GCA_035942275.1 Solirubrobacteraceae bacterium
ACTCGACGGGGTTCTGGGTCGCGAGCACGATGAACGGGCGGGCGAGCTCGTGCGTGTGGACGTCGACCGTCACCCGCCGCTCCTGCATGCACTCGAGCAGGCCCGACTGCGTCTTGGGCGACGCGCGGTTGACCTCGTCGACGATGATCACGTTCGCGAAGATCGGGCCGGGGCGGAACTCGAAGCGGTCCTCGCGCTGGTTGAAGACGTTCGTCCCGACGACGTCGGCGGGTAGCAGGTCGGCGGTGCACTGGATGCGGGCGAAGGCGAGGTCCATCGAGCGCGCCAGTGCGCGCGCGAGCGTCGTCTTCCCCACGCCGGGCAGGTCCTCGATCAGCACGTGGCCCTCGGCGAAGAGCGCGACGAGCGCGTGCTCGAGCAGGTCGTCGCCGACCTCCACGCCGCGACGCACGTTCGTGGCGATCCGCTGGGCGACGGCCGCCGAGGCCTCGACCTCGTCCTGGCCGACGCGATCCTGCGGCGCGCCGATGCTCACGGGCGGATCACCGCGCCCGCGCGCAGCCGCACGACGGCGTCGAGGATCGCCCGCGCGACGTCCGCCTTCGGCGCGCGCTCGACCGGCGTCTCGCCGTCGGCGGTGACGATCGTGACCTCGTTCGCGCTCGCGTCGAAGCCGATGTCGCCGCGGGAGATGTCGTTGACGACGATCGCGTCGAGCCCCTTGCGGCGCAGCTTGTCGCGCCCGTAGGCGAGCGCGCCCTCGCCGTGCTCGGCCGCGAACCCGACCAGGGTCTGGCCCTCGCGGCGCTCGGCCGCCAGCGTCCCCACGATGTCCGGCGTGCGCGCGAGCGGCACGGTCATCTCCTCCTGGCCCTCCTGCTTCTTGAGCTTGCGGTCGGTCTGCGGCGTGGCCGGGCGGAAGTCGACGACGGCCGCCGCCATGAGGAGTACGTCGCTCGCGGGGAAATGGGTTCGTGCGGCCGCGAGCATCTCGTCGGCCGTCTGCACGTCGACGTAGGCGACCCGGGGGTCGCGCGGGATGTTGACGTTCGCCGCGATCACGGTGACTTCGGCCCCGAGCTCCGCCGCGACGGCGGCGAGCGCGAAGCCCATGCGCCCGCTCGAGCGGTTGCCGATGAAGCGGACGCTGTCGATCGGCTCGCGGGTCCCGCCGGCCGTGACGAGCACGGTGAGGCCGTCGAGCGGCTTCGGCCCGTCGGCGGGCAGCAGGCTCTCGATCGCCGCGAGCATCTCCGGCGGCTCGGCGAGGCGCCCGGTGCCGAACTCGCCCTTGCTCGCGAGCTCGCCGCTGCCCGGGTCGAGGATCGCGACGCCGCGCGCGCGCAGCGTCTCGAGGTTCGCGCGCGTCGCCGGGTGGTCCCACATGTGGTTGTTCATCGCGGGCGCGACGAGGACGGGACATGTCGCCGCCAGCGCCGCGTTGGTCAGGAGGTTGTCGGCCAGCCCGTGGGCGAGCTTGGCGATCGTGTTCGCCGACGCGGGCGCGATGACGAAGACGTCCGCGTTGGCGACCAGCTCGAGGTGGCTGAGCGGGTCGTGCGACGGCGGCGGGTCGCCCGGGAACGCGCCGCGGGCGGGGTCCTGCTCGAACTCGTCGGTGAGGACGGGCGCCCCCGTAAGCGCCGCGAAGGAGGCGCGGCCGACGAACCGCTCGCTCGTCGGGGTCTGCACGACCCGGACGGCGTGGCCCGCCTTCGTCGCGAGGCGCACCAGCTCCAGCGCCTTGTAGGCGGCGATCCCCCCGCTGACGCCGAGCAGGACCCTCGCCATCTAAAAGAGGCTACCGGTAGTGGTACTTGATCTTGCCGGCGGCGACTTCCTC
>DASZDF010000734.1:0-2394 GCA_035942275.1 Solirubrobacteraceae bacterium
GTAGGCGCCGGCGAGCCGCGCGGCGCAGTGGGTCTTGCCGGAGCCGCCGGGCCCGACGAACGCGACGCCGCGCCCGGCGAGCCCGCCGAGGGCGCGGATGGGGATGCGCTGCGCGAGCGCGGCGATGAGCAGCGGGCGGAGCTTCGCGCCCGAGCGCAGCGGGACGAGGGGGGTGACCGTCTCCTCGACGACGTCGTCGGCGAGCGCGTGCTCGACGCCCCGGGCCACGAGCGCGTCGCGCAGCGTCGACGCCTCGGCCGGCCAGCGGCTCGGAAGCGGCGCGCGCGGAGCGGCCGCGGGAAACGGCGCCACGACCTCGGTGCCAGGCACGTCAACATTGCGGTGCCAGGCACGTTCATGTTCGGTCGCGGGCGTCTGGTCGATGACGAACGGGGTCATCGCGGGCGCCGGGACGTCGTCGCGCCAGCCGCTCCACGTCTCGTCCTCGACGACGTCGGGCAGGTCGATCGGCACGAACTCCGCCGCCTCCACGGCCTCCTCGGCGCGCGACAGCTCCGCGAGGAAGTCCGGCGTCGCGGGGGAGTCGTCGCGGACGTCGACGCCGAAGCGACCCGCCTCGCGCGTCATCGCGGCGTCCGTCGAGTCGCTCGCGTCGCTCGCGGGCGCCGCGCCCTCCGGCGCCGCCGCCTCGATCTCCACGAGCTTCTTCTGGAAGAAGCCGCCGACGCCGCCCGTCAGCCCCTCCCGCTGACGGACGATGACGGCATCGGGACCAAGCTCCGCCCGGACCTTCGGCAGAAGCTCCTCCAACGACCGGCCCCGGTAGGTCTTCGTGTTCATGCGGTGACGACTCCGATCGTCTCAACGCTGATGCCCGGCGCGATCTCGTTGTAGGCGCAGACGGACAGCTGCGGAAGTGCCTGTTCGACAAGCCGCCGGAGATGCCTGCGCACGCGCGAGCTGCAGATCAGGACCGGGCGGCGCCCGCGCTGGACGGCCTGCTCGGTCTGCTGCGACAGCGACGACACCAGCGCCTGCGCCCGCATCGGCTCCATCGCCAGGTACTCGCCGTCGGGCGTCTGGGCGATCGACTGCGAGACCTCGGCCTCGACGGCCGGATCGAGCGAGATCGCGCGCAGGCGGTGCTCGTCGTCGAGGTGCGCGGCGAGGATCGTGCGGCCGAGCGCCTGGCGCGCGTACTCGGCGAGCAGCGACGGATCGCGCGTGAGGCGTGCGCGGTCGCCGACGGCCTCGACGATCGCGCCGAGGTCGCGGATCGACACGCCCTCGCGCAAGAGCGCCTGCAGGACGCGCTGGATCTCCCCGACCGACAGCAGCTCGGGGACGACCTCCTCGACGACGGCCGCGTTGACCTCCTTGAGCTGGTCGAGCAGCGCGCGGGTGTCCTGGCGGGTCAGCAGGTCGGCGGTGTGACCGCGGATGGTCTCCGTGAGGTGGGTGACGATCACCGACTCGGGGTCGACGACGGTGAAGCCCAGCGCCTCGGCCTCGGCGCGGGTGCCGTCGGGGATCCAGTGGGCAGGAAGGCCGAACGCGGGCTCGGTCGTCGGGATGCCGTTGAGCGTCCCCACCGCGTCGCCCGGGTCGAGCGCGAGCTGGTGGCCCGCCATCGTGCGGCCGCGCGCGACCTCCGAGCCGCGCACCTTCAGCACGTACTCGTGCGACGCCAGCCCGATCTCGTCGTGGATGCGCACCGACGGGATGACCGTTCCGAGCTCGCCCGCGATCTGCCGGCGCACCGCACCGACGCGCTGCAGCAGCGAGCCGCCGGCGCCCTGGTCGACGAGCGGCACGAGGCCGAAGCCGATGCACAGCTCGAGCGGGTCGATCTGGAGCGCCTCGATCGCCTGGTCGCGCGGCGACGCGGGCCCGGGGAGCGCGGCGCGCGCGGCCGCCTCGTCGGCCGCGGCCTTGGCCTCGGCCGCGGTCGGCTTGTCCTTCAGCGCCCGGCCGACCATGAAGAACAGGCCGCCGACGATGAGGAACGGGAGCTTGGGCAGGCCCGGGACGAGCGCGAACGCGCAGATGACGACGCCCGCGACGAGCGGCGCCTTCTTCTGGGCCATGATCTGGTCGGCGACGGCGGAGCCGAGGTCCGTGTTCGAGGCCGAGCGCGTGACGAGGATGCCCGTCGCGTCCGAGATGAGCAGCGCCGGGATCTGCGCCGTCAGGCCGTCGCCGACCGTGAGCAGCGAGAAGTGCTGGGCGGCCTCGGAGAAGGGCATCCCCATCTGGGCGACCCCGATGACGATGCCGCCGATGAGGTTGATGAGGGTGATGAGGATCGCCGCGATCGCGTCGCCCTTGACGAACTTGGAGGCGCCGTCCATCGCGCCGTGGAAGTCCGCCTCGCGGCTGATGTCCTCGCGGCGGACGCGGGCCTCCTCCTCGGTGATCTGGCCGGCGTTGAGG
>DASZDF010000735.1:0-1951 GCA_035942275.1 Solirubrobacteraceae bacterium
GGGCGCGCTGACATGGCCTGGAACATCGTCATCGCCGGCGGCGGCTTCGGCGGCCTGACCGCTGCCCGGCGCCTGGAGCGCAAGCTCAGCCCGCAGGCCGCGAAGGTGACGCTCGTCAACGACGTCAACTTCATGCTCTACACGCCGCTGCTGCCCGGCGCGGCGGGTGGAACGCTCGAGCCGCGTGCCGGTCCGGATCTCGATCCCACGGCCGCGCAGCTCCGACGTGGCGAACTCCGCCAGCCGCGGCTCGATCTCCGGCATGACGCGGTCGAGCGCCTCGACCAGGATCCAGCGCGTCCCGTCCATGCGGCAGCGCGGGTAGCGGTCGATCACGTCGGCGACCATGTCCTGCAGCTCGGCGATGCCCTCGAGGCCTGCGTAGCCCGCCCCCACGAACACGAAGGTCAGGTACTGGCGGCGCTCGTCCGGGTCCTCGAGCGACTCGGCGATCTCGAGGTGGAGCAGCGCGCGGTTGCGCAGCGCGATCGCCTCCGCGAGCGTCTTGAAGCCCATCGCGTGCTCGGCGAGCCCCGGGATCGGGAGCGTGCGCGACACCGAGCCGAGCGCGACGATGAGGTGGTCGTAGTGGAGGTCCTCCTCGTGGCCCTCGCGGGTCGCGACCCGGACGCACCGCTCCGCCGGGCTGGCGCCGGTCACGCGGCCGAGCCGCAGGTCGGTCTGGTCGAGCTGCTCGCGCAGCGGGACGACGACGTGCCGGGGCTCGAGCGTCCCGCCCGCGGCGCCCGGCATGAGCGGCGTGTAGAGCATGAAGTTGACGTCGTTGACGAGCGTGATCCGCGCCGAGGCCCGAGGCAGGACGCGCTCGAGCGTCCGCGCCGCGTACAGGCCGCCGAAGCCGCCGCCGGCGATGACGATGTTCCAGGCCATGTCAGCGCGCCCCTTCCCGCAGGTGACGCGTGAGGAACTCGACCTGCGCCTCCACGGCGGATTCGAACGTGTCGCCGAGGTAGACGTCCCAGTGGTCGGCGTCGAAGCGGCGCAGCTCGCCGCGCGGCGCGCGCTCCGCGACGCGGACCGCGGGCTCCGGCGGCGTGAGGTCGTCTCGGTCGGCCACGCACACGAGCAGCGGGCAGGCGATCCGGTGCGCGTCGGCGACCGGGCGGTAGCGCCCGACCTCCAGCATCAAGCGGGCGGCGACGTCGTCGCGCCAGCGCGAGCCCGGCTCGACGATCCTGCGGTAGCCGGCGTCCGACGACTCGGAGGTCAGCGCGGCGACGTCGCCCGGGCGCCCCAGGACCGGCATCGTCACCGGCGGCCGGCCCCGCAGCGCCGCGACCTGGTCGCGGATCCCGCGTACGGTGATGGGGACGAAGGCGGAACGCGGGCCGCGCTGGACCTGGAGGCGGCCGTCGACCATCGGCGTCTGCGCGACCACCGCGGCGAGCGACGGGTCGCGCGCGGCGAGGTGGAGCACGTGGCCGCCGGAGAACGACGTCCCCCAGAGCGCGATGCGCGCCGCGTCGACCTCCGGACGGGCGCGCGCGTAGGCGATCGCGGCGACGTAGTCCTCGTGTTGACGCCCGATGCTCAACAGCTGGCGCGGCTGACCCTCGCTGTCGCCGAAGTGCCGGAAGTCGAAGGCCAGCGCGGCGAGTCCCGCCGCGGCGAAACGCTCCGCGTACGCACCCAGACGTTCCCGGCGCGTCGCCGCGAACCCGTGCGCGAGGACGACGCACGGCCACGGCCCGTCGCCCTCCGGGAGGTGCAGCCACGCGGCGCAGCGGACCCCGCCGGAGGCGAACGTGACGTCTTCGGGCGGCATCGCGCCGAGTATGCCGAGTCCTCGCATGACTCCTCCTCAGCCGGGCAAGCCCTCTGCGGGGCAGGGCCCGACAACGACAAGATCGGCGAGATCGCCGACGTGTACCTCGATGGTCAGAGCGGCGAGCCGGAGTGGCTCGCGGTGAAGACCGGCGTGTTCGGCTCG
>DASZDF010000736.1:0-1959 GCA_035942275.1 Solirubrobacteraceae bacterium
GGGCATGCCTGCGCGGCTTGGCGCGGCGCCCGCGGCTCCGCGACTCGACGAACCGCCCGCTGACCGCGATCGCCACGTCGGCCGGGCCGTCGACGGTCATGGCGACCGGCAGCCCGCGCCGGCGTAGCTGCGTCCACGAGATCCGCCGGGGCACCTCGATCCCCACCGCCGCGCCGACGAGCTTCGCGCCCGGCGAGCGGCCCTGCCCGGAGCCGACCGCCTGCCCCGGCTCGCGCGGGTTGCGGGGCGAGAGCGGGCCGCTCGTAGGCCGCTGCACCCGGAACGGACCGGTGACCTCGTACACGTCGCCGGGGCCCGGCTCGTTCCCCGAGGTCGTGCCCCGCGCGCGCTGGGAGGTGAAGTAGAAGCGCGTCCCCGACGGGTCGAAGACGGGCCCGGTCAGCTCGCTCGGCCCGAGGCCGGGGGCGTTGTAGATGTGGCGCGGGCCCTCGACGCTGAGGAACGGCGCGATCACGAGGTCGGGCGTGAGCAGCATGACGTCGAGGTGCCCGTCGGCGGCGTCGTGGTTCTCGGCGACGAACAGGTCGCCGGCCGGCGAGACCGAGATGTTGTCGGGCATCCTCAGCGGCGCGTCCGGGACCTTCTCGGCGTCGTAGATCACCTCGACGGTCTGCGTGACGGTGTCGTACGCGTGGATCTTCGAGTCGCCGGTCGTCGCGACGTACACGACGCCCGAGTCGAACCAGATCCCCTCCGCGCGGTTGAACTGCGTCGCCTCGGGTACCTGCTTGCGGGTCGGCGTCGCGTTCGGCGCCGGGTTCGGCTGCGGCACCCGGACCCATGACACCTTCCCGTCGCGCGCGACGACCGCGACCTCGAGCAGCCCCGCGTCGAGCGCGGGGTAGGCCTGCGGCGTGAAGCGGTAGAGGTTGCCGTCGGCGTTGTCCTCGGTCAGGTAGACCCGCTGGCCGGCGGAGTCGACGGCGGCGGCCTCGTGCTTGAACGTCCCGAGCGCGGGCCGGGCGACGCCCTGCGACGCCCGCGTCGGGTCGCACTCCCACACCCGGCCGGCGTCGTGCTCCTCGCACGAGAGCCAGGTGCCCCACGGCGTCGGCCCGCCGGCGCAGTTCAGCGCCGTCCCGCCGAGGATCCGGTACGCGTCGGCGATCTCGCCGGCCGGGCTGAACCGGATCGCCGAGACGCCGGCGTCCGGCGGCACGAACTCGGAGTTCGTGACGAGGATCCAGCCGCCGTCCTGCGTCGCGAACGTCGCCTGGCCGTCGGGCTGCGACGGGAACTTGTACGACGTGCCGGCGACGATCTGCTGGCCGCGCGCGATCACCCGCGCGCTGAAGCCGTTGGGCAGACGGATGCCGTTGGCGTCGGGCGGGCCGAGCGGCCCGTACGGCCCGACGCCCGGCGTGGCCGCGGAGGCGACCGCGCGCTGCCAGAACGCGGGGCCGAGCGCGAGGGCGCCGCTCGCCAGGGCGGCGCGCTGGATGAGGTGGCGGCGGGTGAGGGGGGTCATTCGACGGCCGAAGGGTACGGTCTAGGTATCACCGAGAAACCCGGTTGGAGGAACTGATGGCGACGGCTGAGCAGCTCTGGGGCGGCGAGACGAACAAGGCGATCGGGAACTTCCCGGTGTCCGGCGAGCGGGTCCCGGTCTCGGTCGTGCGCTGGCTCGGTCGCATCAAGGGCGCCGCCGCGCGCGTCAACGCCGAGCTCGAGCTGCTCGACGGCGACCTCGCCGAGCGCATCGCCTCGGCCGCCGACCAGGTCGCCGAGGGCGAGCACGACGACCAGTTCCCGATCGACGTCTTCCAGACCGGCTCTGGCACGTCGTCGAACATGAACGCGAACGAGGTGATCGCCAACCTCGCCGGCGAGGGTGCCCACCCGAACGACCACGTGAACATGGGGCAGTCGTCCAACGACGTCTTCCCCACCGCGGTGCACCTCGCCGCGCTCGACGAGGCGACGAACGCGCTGCTGCCG
>DASZDF010000737.1:0-9221 GCA_035942275.1 Solirubrobacteraceae bacterium
GCAGGTCAACCCGACGTGGCACGTGCCGAACCAGCCCTGGGCGGGCTCGCTCGCCGGGCAGATGATCCCGGGCGGCGCGCCGAACAACCCGCTCAAGGCGCGGTGGCTCGGCGTCAACGGCGCGGTCGGCATCCACGGCACGGCGGAGGAGTGGACGATCGGCAGCCGCGCGTCGCACGGCTGCATCCGGATGCGCGTGAGCGACGTGATCAGGCTGTACCGGCGGGTGCCCGTCGGGACGCCCGTGCTGATCAGGTAGCGGCGGCGGGGCCGCAGCGCGGGCAGCGCCCGCGCAGGACGACGTCGTGCGACTCGACCGACCAGTTCAGCCGGCCGGCGAGGCTCCCGATCGCCCGCTCGAGCTCCTCGTCCTCGTAGGAGGCCACGCTGCCGCAGACGTCGCAGACGATGTGGTGGTGGTGCTCGCCGCCAGCGTGCGCGGGCTCGTAGCGCACGACGCCCTCGCCGGCGTCGAGCCGCTGCACGAGCCGCAGCTCGTCGAGAACCTCGAGCGCGCGGTACACCGACGCCAGCCCGACCTCGCGCCCCTCGGCGCGAAGCGCGTCGGTGATCTCCCTCGCGCTCAGGCAGCAGTGCTGGCGGCCGAGCAGCTCGACGACGGTGCGCCTCGCCGACCCGGCGCGGTAGCCCTCCCGCTCGAGCGTCGTGAGGGCGTGGTCGGTCCAGTCCGCCATCCCCGCTGAGGATACGAGCGACTACGGCGCGGGAGCGAGCACGCCGTCGGCCTCCATCCGCGCGATGACCGCCGCGGCGACCAGCCGCGCGCCCGGCCACCAGAGGTGCACGCCGTCGTCGAAGCGGATCTTCTCGACGACGCCCGGCGACGTCTCGGCCTCCGACACGAACACCCCGTCCGGCGTCAGGATCGGCCGCGTGTCGACGACGGTGATGCCGCGCGCACGCTGCACCGCGGCGTTGACGCCGGCGAACCGCGGGGTCAGGAAGCCCGGGACAGGCTCGGGCAGCGTCAGCCAGTAGACGCGCTCGACGCCGGCGCGCCGCCACGCCCGCGCCAGACGCTCGATCCGCAGCGCGTACCCGACCCGCCAGCGGGCGCCGCAGCACAGCGCGCGCCCGATCGGGAACGCCTCGTTCGCGCCCATCGCGGCGACGACCACGTCGGGCCGCTTGCGGCGCACCTGCCGCGGCGCGTAGTGGTGCCAGTCGAAGAGGTGCGGCTTCGTGAGCCCGGTCGCGGGCCGCACGTCGGACATCACGACCGCCCGTCCGTGCGGCGCGAGCGCCGCGCGCAGCTGCCGGTCGGTGAGCTGCATCATCGAGTCGCCCGTGGCGAGGATGCGTGGCGCCGCGAGCGCGGGCGGCGCGGCCGCCACGGCCAGGGCCAGGGCCGCGACGACGAGGCAGAGGCGCACGGCGCTACGCGGCGACGCGGAGCGACGACGACGGCGGCGCCAGCGCGCTCGCGATCGCCCGGTACACGTCGGCGTTGACGGCCATCCCCACGTGGCTGGCGCGCACCTCGACGTGCTCGGCGTCCGGGTCCAGACACGCGCGCCAGTTGACGATGCCGTCCGTGCGCGAGTAGACCGAGACGAACCCGACGCCGTCCGGGAACGGCTGCGTCGCCTGCTCGCGGAAGACCGCGCAGCACTCGCCGCTCCCGCACCCGCGGCCGAAGAGGCCGGGCACGCCGACCGTCCCGAGGACGCCGAGCGCGGTGACCTGCGCCCGCACGAGCGGGTGCACGGCGAAGTGGTCGTTCAGCGGCGAGCCGAGGGTGACGATCGCGCTCACGAGGTCGGGGCGGCGCATCGCCAGGCCGCGCGCCATCGTGCCGCCGCGGCTCTGCCCGACGACGGCGACGCGGCGGCCGTCGCGCTCGGCGAGCGTCTCGACCTCGCGTTCGAGCCGATCCAGGGCGCGCGTCGAGCAGTCGATGTTGGCGCGCATCCGCGCGCGACACGGGCGGTGGCCGAGCCGCTTCAGCCACCCGGCCATCGTCGCCAGCGACGGGTCGCCGGCCATGAAGCCGGGGACCAGGAGCACCGGCGCGCCGTCCCCGCGCGGCACGCCCTCCCCCCGCAGCACCGGATCGCGGCGCAGCGCGGCGTGCTCGAACGCGACGAGGCCCTCGCGCCAGATCGGGATGCGCAGGTGGCGCATGGGCCTGACTCTAAGGGCAAAGGCGGCCGGTGTATCGTCAGATTCATGACGCCGCGCGCGCGTTTCTGCCCGTCCCCGACCGGCCCGTTCCACGTCGGAGGCGCCCGCACGGCCCTCTTCAACTGGCTCTTCGCGCGCGGCAACGGCGGCCGGTTCCTCCTGCGCAACGAGGACACCGACCCCGTCCGCAGCGAGGAGCGCTGGCTCGAGGGCATCCTCGACGGCCTGCGCTGGCTCGGCCTCGACTGGGACGAGGACATCGTCCGTCAGTCGGCGCGCCGGGACGAGCACGTCGCCGCCGCCGAGCGGCTCGTCGAGAGCGGCCACGCGTACTGGTGCGACTGCACGCCGGAGGCGATCGAGGCGCGCCGCCCCGCCGGCAGCCCGCCGGGCTACGACGGCTTCTGCCGCGGCCGCGGCCTCGGCCCCGCCGACGACCGCGTGGTGCGCTTCCGCGTCCCGGACGAGGGGACGACGACCGTCGTCGACGTCATCCGCGACAGCGCGGCGTTCGAGAACGCGACGATCGACGACTTCGTGATCGTCCGCCGCGGCGGCGCACCGATGTTCATGCTCGCGAACGTCGTCGACGACGACTTCCAGCAGGTCACCCACGTCGTCCGCGGCGAGGAGCACCTCTCGACGACGCCGAAGTACCTCCTGATCCGCCACGCGCTGGGGATGGGGCCCGACCCGGTCTTCGCGCACCTCCCGCTGCTCGTCAACGAGAAGCGCCAGAAGCTCTCCAAGCGCCGCGACAAGGTGCAGCTCCTCCAGTACCGCGACGAGGGCTACCTGGCCGAGGCGATGCGTAACTACCTGGCGCTGCTCGGCTGGTCGCCGCGCGACGGCGAGGAGATCACGACCGTCGAGAAGATGGTCGAGCAGTTCCGCCTCGAGGACGTGTCGCGCGCGCCGGCGTTCTTCGACGAGCAGAAGCTCCAGCACTTCAACGCGCACTACATCCGCGAGATGAGCGCGGAGGACTTCGCCGCCGCGGCGCGGCCGTTCGTCGAGCCGGCCGTCGACCGCTTCGACCCCGAGCTGTTCGCGCAGGTCGCGCCGCTCGCGCAGACGCGGGTGAAGATCCTCTCCGAGGTGCCGGACCTGATCGGCTTCCTCTTCAGCGACCGCGTCGAGTTCGACGACGCGTCGTGGGAGAAGGCGATCGTCAAGAACGACTGGAGCGGCGACGTGCTGCGCGAGGCGGCGTCGCTGTACCCGGACCTGGCGTGGGAGACCGAGGCGCTGAAGGACGCGACGCAGGCGCTCGGCGAGCGGCGCGGGCTGAAGCTCGGCAAGACGCAGGCGCCGATCCGCGTCGCCGTGACCGGGCGCACGGTCGGCCCGCCGCTCTTCGAGTCGCTCGAGGCGCTCGGCCGCGAGGCGACGCTCGCACGCATCGGTACGGCGCTCGAGCGCCTCCCGTGAGCGCGCCCGTCGCCTTCCTGACCGCCGCGCTGCGCGACGGGGTCGCCGCCCGGTTCGGCGAGGACGTCCAGCTCGACCCTGCGCGCTTCGTGCAGCGCAACCGCGGCGGCGGGGCGCACGGCGACGTCCAGGTCAACGCCGCGTTCGGCCTGGCGAAGCAGCTGCGGCGCAACCCGGCCGAGATCGCCGCCGAGCTGGCGGAGGCGATCGACGCGGCGCCGCTGTTCCACCCGGGCGAGGTCTCGGGGAAGGCGTTCGTGAACTTCCGCCTGCGCGACGAGTGGCTGGTCGAGCGGCTCACCGCCGACGAGGTCCTCGGCGGCGCCGAGCGGACCGAGCAGGTCGTGATCGACTTCTCCAGCCCGAACGTCGCCAAGGAGATGCACGTCGGCCACCTGCGCTCGACGATCATCGGCGACTCCCTCTCGCGCCACTTCGAGGCGCGTGGCCACACCGTCGACCGCGTCAGCCACGTGGGCGACTGGGGCACGCAGTTCGGGATGCTCATCCAGTACCTGAACGAGCGCGGGGAGGACGTCTCCTCGCTGCCCGTCGCCGACCTCAACGAGCTCTACAAGACCGCGAAGGAGCGGTTCGACGCAGACGAGGGCTTCCGCGACCGCGCGCGCCAGGCGGTGGTCGACCTCCAGTCCGGCGAGGAGGGCGCGCGCCGCACCTGGGAGCTGCTCTGCGCCCGCTCGCGCGCGTACTTCCACGAGATCTACGACCGGCTCGGGATCGAGGTCCGCGAGGTCGGCGAGTCGTTCTACCAGCCGCTCCTGGCCGACGTGGTCAGCGGCCTCGAGTCCCAGGGGCTGATCGAGGTCGACGACGGCGCGAAGTGCGTCTTCGTCGACGGCTTCACGACGCGCGAGGGCACGCCGCTCCCGCTCATCGTCCAGAAGGCCGACGGCGGCTACAACTACGCGACGACCGACCTCGCGGCGGTGCGCTTCCGCGTGGAGCAGGGCGCCGACCGGATCCTCTACGTCATCGACCACGGCCAGTCCCAGCACATGGCGATGGTCTTCGCGGTGGCGCGCAAGGCGGGCTGGCTGCCCGACCACGTCGAGGCCGTGCACATCCCGTTCGGCCTCGTGCTCGGCGAGGACGGCAAGCGGCTGCGCACGCGGTCGGGCGAGAGCGTCCCGCTGAAGTCGCTGCTCGACGAGGCGGAGGAGCGGGGTCGCGCGCTCGCACGCGAGCACGACGCTCCGGCGGAGATCGGGGAGCACCTCGGCCTGAGCGCGGTCAAGTACGCGGAGCTCTCGCACAACCGGATGACGAACTACGTCTTCTCGTTCGACAAGATGGTGTCGCTCGAGGGGAACACCGCGCCCTACCTGCTCTACGCGTACGCACGCATCAACGGCATCGCCAGGAAGGTCAGCGGGGAGTGGGAGCTCGTGCCGCGGCCGCTCGACGACGCGGAGCGCGCGCTCGCGAAGGTCCTGGCCGACTTCGAGGACGTCGTCGACCGCGCCACGGCCGAGTACCAGCCGAGCGACGTCACCGAGTACCTCTTCGCGCTCAGCCAGGAGTTCAACCGCTTCTACGAGCGGGCGCGGGTCGTCGACGAGGGCAAGGTGGATCCCCTCCGCCTGCGCCTGTGCGAGGTGACCGCCGCGACGCTCGAGAGCGGGCTCGGCCTGCTCGGCGTGGGTGTCCTGGAGGAGCTCTAGCCGGTCGACGGCTGCACGCGCAGCAGCCGTGCGGCCGGAGCGGGCAGCCACCAGTTCCACTTCCCGAACAGCGAGACCACCGCGGGGACGAGCAGCGCCCGGATCACCGTCGCGTCGAGCAGGATGCCGGCCGCCAATCCGGTCGCGAGGACCTTCACGTCGGTCTCCGGGCCCGAGGCCAACGCCGCGAACGCGAGGAAGAGGATGAGCGCGGCGCTCGTCACCAGCCTCCCTGTGCGGGCGAGGCCGAACACGACGGCGTGGTCGGTGTCGTGCGTCTGGTCGTACTCCTCCCGCATGCGGGCGAGGATGAACACCTCGTAGTCCATCGAGAGCCCGTAGAGGAAGGCGAACACGATGAGCGGGATCCACGACGCGATCGAGCCCGTCGCCGCGATCCCCCAGATCTCGTCGGAGCCGTGGCCGTGCTGCCAGACGAGCGTCATGACGCCCCACGCGGCGCCCACCGAGAGCACGTTGAGGATCACCGCCTTCAGCGGCAGGAGCAGCGAGCGGAACGCCCGCGCGAGCAGCAGGAAGGTGAGGATCGAGATGAGCGCGATCATCAGCGGGAACGAGCCGTAGACGGCGTCGATGAAGTCGGCGTTCAGCGGCCCGCTCCCCCCGACCCGCGACCCTGGGGCGGCCTCGTGGGCCGCGTCGCGGGCGCCCGCGACCGCGTCGCGCCCGGCCTGCGACTCGTCGCCCTCCTGCGGTATCCCCGCGACGACCGCCCGCCCGTCCTTGCGCCAGCCCTCTCCGGACGGCGCGATCGCGCCGTGCATGCCGTCGACCTCCGCCTGCGCGCTCGCCACGCGCGCCGCGTCGGCCTCGGGCACGAGCGTCTCCATCGGCGCGATCGCGCCGCTGCCGATGCCCGAGTCCTTCAGCGCCAGCAGCCCCTCCTTCGCCGCGCCGGCCTTGGCGATCGTGTCCGGGTCCGCGTTGCCGAGGTGCAGGTTCGTGGCCGGCGCGACGAGCGCGAGCAGGATCAGCACCGCGAGACCGGCGGCGACGCCGCGGCGCCTGACGATCCCCTCCGACCAGCGCTGCCAGAACCGCGTGCTGCGGTCGCTGCGGCGGATCCGCCGCCGGTCGAGCCGCGGGCCGATCGTGGCGAGGATGACCGGCAGGAGCGTGATCGCCGCGACGGTCGCGACGAGCGGGATGAGCAGCCCGCCATAGCCCATGCTGCGCAGGAACGGCAGCGGTAGCACGACGAGCGCGAGCAGGCCGACGGCCACCGTCGTCCCGCTGAAGACGACCGCGCGGCCGGCCGTCGCCATCGCCGCGGCGACCGCCTCGTCGCCCTCGAGCCCCTTCTCGCGCTCCTCGCGCCAGCGCACGACGATGATCAGCGCGTAGTCGATCGAGACGCCGAGCCCGATCAGCGCGACGAGGAACTGCACGATCGGCGAGACCTCGGTGACCGCCGTGAGCGCCCACAGGAGCAGGAACGAGACGAGGATCGAGCAGATCGCCATCGCGATCGGGACGAACGCGAGCAGCGAGCCGAACACGAACGCGAGCACGATGAGCGCGCCGACGCCGCCGATCAGCGCCTCGAGCAGGACGCCCGGGCCCTCCGCGGCCTCGCCCGACGAGTCGTAGAGCGCGTCGTAGCCGGTCACGCGCACCGGCGCGCCCGCGACCGTCACGTCGCGCAGGGCGGCCTCGAGCGTGCGCTCGGCCTCGACGTTGCCGCCGAACGGGTCGTCGCCGCGCGCCGGGAACACGTAGACGAACGCCACGCGACCGTCCTCCGAGGTGAACGCCGGATCGCCGGTGGAGCCGAAGCCCGCGACGCGAGAGCCGGGAGCGGCCTTCGCCGCCGCGTCCTCGACCGCGCGCAGCTCCTCGCGCGCACCCGACGCCGTCGTGCCCTCGGGCAGCTCCACCACCGGGACGAACGGCAGCGTCTCCCCGCCGTTGCCGTAGAGCTCGAGGATCTCCTGGCTCGCCTCCCAGCCCTCGCGCCCGGGCACGCTGAAGCGCTGGTCGAGCGCCTCGGAGGCGGGGCCGGCGGCGGCCATGCCGACGAGCGTGAGGAGGATCCACGCGGCGGCGACGGCGCGCTTGTGCGCGAGGACGAAGCGGGTGATCGATCGCATCGGGCGAGTCTCCCTCATCCGGAGGCTGGACAGACGGCAGAGCCGCGGCGCGAGTCTTTGGACAACGGGACAAGGACGGCCGAGCCTGGCGCGGCAAGACTCCCCGCCGGGTCAACGTCTGGGGGTCATGAGGTGAAGCTGGTCATCGGGATCGTCCGCCCGGAGAAGGCGAACGACGTCCTCGAAGCGCTGTACCGGGCCGAGGTGCGCGGCATCTCCATCAGCCGCGTGCAAGGGCACGGCGGCGAGCTCGAGCGGGTCGAGACGTACCGCGGCACGACCGTGCAGATGAGCCTGTCCGAGAAGGTGCGCTTCGAGATCGCGGTCTCGGAGACGTTCGTCGAGCCGGCGATCGAGGCGCTCTGCGAGGGCGGGCGGACCGGCGAGGTCGGCGACGGGAAGATCTTCGTCGTGCCGCTGGAGCGGGTGGTCCGCATCCGCACCGGCGAGACCGACCACAGCGCCGTCACCCCGGTGCGCTCATGACGCCGGAGATCAACACCGGCGACACCGCATGGATGCTCGCCGCGACGGCGCTCGTCCTCCTGATGACGCCGGCGCTCGCGCTCTTCTACTCGGGCTTCGTCCGCGGCAAGAACACGCTGAACACGTTCATGATGTGCATCGGCGCGATCGCGGTCTCGGCGATCACGTGGGCGCTGATCGGCTACTCGTTCGCCTTCGACGAGGGCAACGGCTTCATCGGCGGCTTCGGCCACGCGCTCCTCAACGACGTCGGCTTCGAGCCGCGCGACGGCTCGACGATCCCGCACCTGCTGTTCTTCGCCTTCCAGGCGACGTTCTGCATCATCACCGTCGCGCTCATCTCGGGCGCGGTGGTCGAGCGGATGCGCTTCGGCGCGTTCATGCTCTTCGCCGGGCTCTGGTCGATCCTCGTCTACGCCGTGCTCGCACACTGGGCGTTCGGCGGCGGCTGGCTGATCGAGGGCGGGACGCTCGACTTCGCGGGCGGCGTCCCGGTCGAGATGGGCTCCGGGTTCTCCGCGCTCGCGGCGGCGCTCGTGGTCGGCGCCCGCAAGGACTACGGCCGCCAGGCGATCCTGCCGCACAACGCCGTCTACATCCTGCTCGGCGCGGGGCTGCTGTGGTTCGGCTGGTTCGGGTTCAACGGCGGCTCGGGCTTCTCCACCGGGAACGCGGGCGTGCTCGCGTTCGTCAACACGCTGCTGACGCCGGCGGCGGCGCTCATCGCGTGGTTCGTCCTCGACCTCGTCCGGGGCCGGCAGGTCACCGCGATCGGCGCGGCCACCGCGATCATCGTCGGCTGCGTGCTCATCACGCCCGCGGGCGGGTTCATCGCGCCGGGGTGGGCGATCGTGCTGGGCTTCGCCGGCGCGCTGCCGAGCTACGCGGTGATCGTGCTGCGGCCGCGGACGCGCGTCGACGAGACGCTCGACGTGCTGGCGGCGCACGGCACCGCCGGCCTGACGGGCCTGTTGTTCGTCGGGTTCTTCGCGCAGGAGTCGTGGAACGGCGTCGCCGACGGCCTCCTGTACGGCGACGCGAGCACGCTCGGCTGGCAGACGCTGGCGGTCCTGGCGACGCCCGTGTACGCCTTCGTCGTGACGTTCCTGCTGCTGAAGCTCGTCGACGCGATCATGCCGCTGCGGGCGACCGACCACCAGCAGGCGGTCGGGATGGACGTCCTGGAGCACGGCGAGGAGGCCTACGCCAGTGGAGAGGGCGCGATCCTCATCGAACCCGACGGGTCGCGCGAGCCCGGGCGGTTGGTCGCGGACCCGATCTAGGCAGAGCGGTGATCGCGCGGCTCGTACGGTAGATCAGGTCGTACGGGCCGCTGCGGTCCCGCTTCGAGCGGAAGCCACCGCTG
>DASZDF010000738.1:0-6148 GCA_035942275.1 Solirubrobacteraceae bacterium
CCTGGGACGTCAGCACCGCCGCGAGGAACCCCGCCCCCGCTCCGAAGACCGCCACGCCGAGCGGCTCGTCGCGCGCGCCCAGCAGCGCCAGCGCCGCGAGCGCGACGAACAGCGCACCCGCACAGCCGGCCACGTACCGCCCCGCGTCGCCGGAGACCGTGGGCAGGTCGCCGACGACGAGGAACCACGCGGCCGCCGCTAGTAACGCCGCGATGCTTCGCATGCTGGCGATGCTAGGGCGGGCTTCGCTTGCCCCTAGTAGGGCGGCAGCTCCGCGTACCACTGGCCGAGCACGCGGAAGGACGCCCAGCACTCGCGCTTCGCGTCCTCCTGGTCGAGCGCGCCGTCGATGTTCGGGACGAAGAGCGCCGCGATCGACGGGGTGAGCTGCTGGATCTCGCCGGGGATCGGCTCGATCTCGCGCGCCAGCGGCACGTCGAGGTCGTTCAGGGCGTAGAGCGCGTCGAGCCCCATGATCACGACGATCTTCGGCTGGACGATCGCCAGCTCCTCGACCACGCGCGCGACGCAGGCCGGGTCGGCGAGCGACGGGTCGTTGACCGGGCACTTCACGCACAGCGTCCCGTACACGGCGAGCGGGTCGATCTGCAGGCGTCGCAGCGACTTCATCAGGGCGGCGCCGGCGCGGCCGTAGAAGGCGACGCCCTCCTCGACCTCGCTCGGCGTCGGCGCGTGCTTGAGCAGCATCACGTCCGCCTGCGGGTGACCGGAGCCGAGGACCGGCATCAGGTTGCCGCGCGGGCACAGGTCGCAGGCCTGCACCTCGCGGGTCAGGGCGTTGAGCTCGCGGATGGCGCGCTCGAGGTACTTCTCGCGGATCTCGTCATCGGTGGCCGGCATTGGCGAGACGATCTTCGGCTCCGGCCGCCGCTCTCCCTGCCCCTGCATCAGCCGTTGCGAGTCGCCTTGCGGACGCGCCGGTCCCGCACCGCCCGCCGGGCGCCCGCGGGCGTCGCCTTCGTCTCCAGGAACTTCAGGGCCTGGACGTAGAGCAGCGAGGACGGCTTCGTCACGATCTCCGCCTCGCGCAGGCCCTCGAGGAACTCCTCCGGCCCGTCGAAGTCCGGCATCCGCACGCGGACCGAGCCGAGGCCCTGGGCGACGTGGGAGTCCGA
Organism: Solirubrobacteraceae bacterium; assembly: GCA_035942275.1. GTDB lineage: Bacteria > Actinomycetota > Thermoleophilia > Solirubrobacterales > Solirubrobacteraceae > CADCVT01. The sequence continues at coordinate 1,137 of DASZDF010000738.1, forward strand.
CCCGGCCGCGGCGAGGATCCGGTACTTGGCCGCGAACCGCTCCGCCTCCTCGTTGAACGAGCCGATCGCCACGCGCGGGTTGTAGATCTCGAGCACGTCGACGTCGTCGAGGATCCCCAGCAGGTGCTCGTAGTCGGGCACGGCATGCAGGCGGTCGAAGGGGTGAGGGACGTAGACCACGCCCCCCTGCCGCTTGATCTCCGCGACCGTCTCCTCCAGCGAGAGCCCGCGCGGGATCTTCTCCTTCAAGAACAGGCCGATGCCCTCGCCCTGCGACGCCGTCTTGACCTCCTCGCCGACGATCACCTTCACGCCGAACCGGTGCGCCTTCTCGAGGGCCTCGAAGGCGCCCGAGACCTCGTTGTGGTCGGTCACCGCGATCGCGGCGAGCCCCTGCTGGCGCGCGGTGCGGAGCAGCACCTCGACCGGCGTCGCGCAGTCCGGCGAGTGGTCGGTGTGCATGTGGAGGTCGACGTCGACGCGGGCGCGGCCGCGCATCCTGCGCGCGAGCTCCGGGTTGCCGGTCGTCTCCCGCCGCCGCGAGACGAGCTCCTCGTACACGCGCTCGTAGTCGCCGGCGACGCGGTCCCACCCGAGCTGACTTGCAAGGTCCCTGCCGCCGGCGCGCAGCCGCTCGCGCAGCCCGTCGTTGGCGACGAGACGGCCGATCTGCGCGGCGAGCGCCTCCGGCTCGCCGCAGGGGAACAGCAGCCCGCGGTCGCCGTCGGCCAGCAGCTCCTCGTAGACCGCGAGCGACGACGCGAGCGGCACCGCGTCCGCCGCGACGGCCCGCAGCACCACGCCCGGCGCCGGCCCGGTGCCGTTCGACGCGGCGACGACGATGTCGGCGTCGACCAGCGGGCCGGGCGCGTCGAAGCGGACGCGCCCGCGCAGCCGCTCCGGCACCCGCAGCGACGGCATTGCCCCGCGCGGGGTCATCACGACCGCCTCCCACGGCGCGGCAGGGTCGAGCGCGCGCAGCGCGCGCAGGAAGACGCGCAGCGCGCCGCGCTCCTCCTCGTCGGTGAAGACGATGCGGACGGCGTCGCCGCGCTCGACCCGCGCCGGCACGGCGTCGGCGCCGGGCAGGACGACGCGGTAGTCGGCGGGGAACGAGCGCCCGATCAGGTTCGCGGTGGACCGGTAGGAGGCGATGCGCGCGTCGAGGCGGCCGAAGAGCAGCTCGACGATCCTCCGCGCCGCCTGCATCGAGACGAGGCGCTCGGCGGGCGCGTGGAACGTGCCGACGTTGAGCGAGCGCGAGTGGCGCAGCGCCGCGGCGGCCGTCGAGAGCGCGAACGGCTCGTGGACGTGGACGACGTCGATCGGCGTGTCCTGCAGCAGCTCCTCGACGGTCCGCGCGACGTCGACCGGCAGCCCGGGCGCGCGGCGCCGGCTCGCGGTCGGCAGCTCCGGCAGCACCTCGCCCACGGCCACGACGCGCGGCTCGTCGACGGCGAAGAGCGCGTCCGGCCCGCGGCGCATGAGCGCGCGCGACTCCCGTACGACCTCCTGGTCGCGGGCGGGGGCGACGATCAGGACCCGATGGCCGCGTGCATGCAGCTCGTCCGCGACGCGGTCGACGAGCACGTTGACCTCGTGCGGGACCTCCCACGCGTACGGCGTGACGTGCGCGATGGTCAGCGGACCGGCCACCCACGGAGCATAGGTGGCGGGCGCCCGCGCGCCGCCTGCCCGCCGGTGTGCGGCGTCAGACGCGCACCTGCAGCGAGGACGGCGAGGGCCCGTCCACGGATGCCATCTGGTCAGCCCGTCACGCCGTCGGCGATCGCCGCCAACGCGGAGATGCCGGGGACGAACAGGTACTCGCCACCACGCGTGACCACGTAGCACTGCTGCGGCCCGAGGAAGAACGGCGGGTCGCCCTGGACGGTCATCTTGCCGGTGCCGTCGGGGTCACCGAGCATGAAGTCCTTGTCGTGACCGAGGCGGAAGATGTTCCCGTCGTTCAGCCACTGCACCTGCACCGCTTCGAACTGGCGCGAGATGCTCCCGACGAAGCACGCGAACACCAGGCCGCGCTGCCGACCGTCGTCCTCGGTGACGCCCTCCGGCAGCTCAGGCCCGTAGGGCATGCCGCGCCGGATCATGCGGTGGCGGAAGCTCAGGCGGCCCTCCGAGCCCGGCTCGGGCTCGAGCGCGTCGCGGGGGTTGGAGCGGCGGATGTGCGCCCCGAGCGGGCAGCGCCGGCCGTCGCCGTCGGCTTCGGAGTAGCGGAAGTCGTTGCCGCCGGGCGTCCGGGGGTTGAAGTTGGGGTCCGCGGCGTCTGGCGACAGGACCAGCGGCGTGCCGTTGCGCCAGCGGCCGACGACCTTCGCCGCCAGCTTGGCCTCGTCGCCGTGCTCGTACAGCGCCGCCGCCTCCTGGAGCGACCGGCGGAAGAGCGCGACGTCCTGGTGGAGCTTGCGCCAGACGAGGTACGTGCCGCTCTTGCCGAGGGCGCCGACCGGTGCGCTCGGGAGGCGGTGGTCGGGGTCGTCGCGCGTCTCCTCGTCGCCGTAGCCGAGGATGAACTCGCCGAGGGCCAGCGGCCGCCAGCGGCCACCCGCTAGCGGCACGCCGCCTCCGGCGTTCTTGTCCTCCGTCGCGCCCTCGATCGCGGGCTGCGCGAACCCGTCCGAGTAGCCGAAGTGCTCCCGTGAGCCCTCGAGCAGCCTGCCGTGCTCGGTGTGGACGATCTCGAGCCCGGCGTCCTCGATCCCGGAGCGCACGTCGGCGAGCGCACTCTCGAGCAGCGCCTCGGAGCGTGCGTTGATCGTGACCAGCACGTGCGCGGCGCCGGTGCCTAGGCTGCCGTCCCACTTCGAGGGGTCGCTCAGCCCGGTGTCGCCAAGCAGCTCCGCGTGCCCGGCCATGCCGGCGCGGAACTCGCTGGAGAAGCTCTCCTGCACCGACTCCGGGACGCCGAGCGCGCCGAGGCCGGCGCACGTCACGGCCAGGTTCAGCGTCGAGTCGGGCCGGTGCCCCTTGGGCCAGGGCTCGGCGGTCGTCACGCGGTCGACCAGCCCGCCGAGCCACGGTCGACCCGCGGCGGCGTCGGGCACGGAGACGAAGACGTAGGTCGTTCGCGCGTACCGGTTGCCGTACGCGCGCAGGATGTCGCCCTGGATGTCCGCGAGGTCGACCTCCCCCGCGCCTGCCATCAGCCCGGGAACTCCGCGGCGAACGCGCTGCGAAGCTCGCTCGGGGAGAGGCTCTGGGCGCGCAGGGCGAACGCGATCATCCGGTCGCGCGTGTCGAGCGCCGCGCGGACCGTCGCGACGGTCGCGTCCGGATACGCCGCCACGAAGAAGCCGGTCTTGATCTGGTTGTGCAGCAGATAGCGCTTGAGCTCCGCGCCCGCGGCGTCCGCTGGACAGCCGATGCAACGACCCCAGATCTCGCCCGCCTCGGGAGCGAGTTCGGCGCACAGCTCGTCGAGATAGGTGTCGAGCGGCTCGTCGAAACAGGTGGTGAACAGGAGGTACGGTCCGCCGAGGTTGTCCTCGCGGCGCTGCCCGCGCTCCCTGACGAAGTGGGGCACGATCACCCAGCGGCCGAAGTGCGTTCGTCCCAGCCGCGCGAGCGGGCTGCCGTCCGGGCGGTCGCGCAGCCCCTCGAGGTAGGTGCGCAGGTCGGGCTCCTCGCCGGACGCGATCGGCGTCAGCACCGTCAGGGCACAGGCCTGGCCGGCTTGGTTGGGACCCTTCACAGGCAGCCCTGGGCTTCGGTGAGGAACTGGCGCCACACCGTTGCGAACGCGTGGTCGTCCATGTCCGGCGCCCGGGCCCGCAGCGGCGCGACCCTGCCCTCGAGCTCGAGCGCGGCGAGCACCATCGTCGTGGTCGCCGCCGGGTAGGCGGAGTAGAAGTGGCTCGCCTCGATCTCGTTGCGGCGGATGTACTTCTTGAACGGCGAGGTTGGGAGCGGCCCCGGGAACCCGTACGAGCTGCCCCAGAACCGCTTCATGCCGGCGGTGAGGATGTAGGAGAAGGCGTCGATGTACTCCTCCCACCCGCCGTTGAAGTTGCTCTCGAAGAACAGATGCGCGTAGTGGAGGCGACGTTTCGGCTGCCCGTTGTCGGGGATCCGCTTGACGAGCGTCCAGCGGGCGAAGTGGATGAACGACAGCTTCGCGAGCGTGCTGCGCGACCCGGGGAAGAGACGCGCGTAGAGGAAGACCAGCGGCAGCCACATCCGCCCCCACCACTTCACGGTGCTGAACACCGTGATCGCGATGGCCTGCCCGTCGACGTTCCGCGTCTCTGTGCCGGTCGCGGTGACCGGTCCCGCTGAGAGATCCTGAACGGTCACTGCGGCTCCACCCTACGCGGGGCGGTCAGCCGCGGTCAAGCCGAGACGACGAGGGCCCGCTCAGCGAGCGGGCCCTCGTGAAGCCGGAGTGAGGCCTCCGCGCCTAGTGCGCGGTGGTGGAACCGCTCGCCGCGACTTCCTTGGCCGCCTTCTTCGCCTTCTTGGCGGCGTCGGCGGTGCGGGAGTTGTCGGCGATGAACGCCTCGGTCGCCTCGCGGGCCAGGTGGTCCGGCCGCTGGTTCATCGGCGACTTCATGAGGTACGAGCTCGGGCCGTCGAGCTGGCCGCCGACGCCGTTGTTCAGCGCGAGCTTGCAGCAGCGCACGGCGTCGATGACGATGCCCGCCGAGTTCGGCGAGTCCCACACCTCGAGCTTCATCTCCATGTTGAGCGGCACGTCGCCGAAGGCCTGGCCCTCGACGCGGATGTGCGCCCACTTGCGGTCGGTCAGCCACGGCACGTAGTCCGAGGGCCCGATGTACACGTCGTCGTCGGGCAGCGTGTGGCCCATGATCGAGGTGACCGCCTGGGTCTTCGAGATCTTCTTGGACTCCAGCCGCTCGCGCTCGAGCATGTTGTAGAAGTCCATGTTGCCGCCCACGTTGAGCTGCGAGGTGCGCATCATCTTCACGCCGCGGTCGCCGAACAGGCTGGCGAGCTGGCGGTGGACGATCGTGGCGCCCACCTGGGACTTGATG
>DASZDF010000739.1:0-3729 GCA_035942275.1 Solirubrobacteraceae bacterium
ACTCCGGCCCCACCAGCTCGAGGCCCGCCTGCTCGGCGAGCGCGCGCGCCCCGTCGGCGACGACGAAGCCGTGCGGGGAGTCCAGCACCGCGCGCGCGAGCGCGACCGGGTGGCGCACTCCGCGCACCGCGGCGACCGCTCCCGACCGCCGCGTCGCGCCGTCCATCATCGCCGCGTCGAGCTCGTACGCGCCGCTCTCGGTCGCGACGGCGCCGCGCCCCGCGTTCAGCACCGGCGCGTCCTCGAGCACCTCGACCGCGACCTGCACGGCCGTCAGGGCGTCGGCGCCCGCGCGCAGCGCGGCCTCGCCGTCGCGCAGCGCGGCGGTCAATGCCTCCTCGGCCTCGTCGTGGCCGGCCCGCCACGCGCCCGCCCCTCCGTGGACGGCGATGACCGGTCCGGTCATGCCTTCAGTTCTGGGACGGCTTCGAGCGCGACGGGCACGGAGACGAAGCTATCGCAGGATCTGGCCGTCGGCACCCCCTCTAGACTCGATCGGCCAAATGGACGAACGCGTACTCGCCGAGCGCCTGATCGCCACCGACACCTCGACGCCGGACGGCCTGCGCGGCGCGGCGGGGTTCGTGAAGGGCTGGCTCGAGGCGCGCGACATCGACGTGCGCGAGCACGACTACGACGGCCTGCCGGTGATCGTGGCGGAGGTCGGCGCCCACGGGGACGTCAACGGCGCCCCCACCGTCATCCTCCACGGCCACATCGACGTCGTCCCGGCGCACGCCGAGCAGTTCGTGCCCCGCATCGAGGGCGACCGGCTGATCGGCCGCGGCGCCTACGACATGAAGGGCGGCCTCGCGGCGATGATGTGCGCCGTCCGCGACGCCGCCGAGCAGGACCGCGTCCGCGTCCGCTTCGTCTGCGTCCCCGACGAGGAGTCCGAGGACGTCGAGACCCACGCGATCGACTGGCTGGTGCGCGAGGGGCTGCGCGGCGACTTCGCGATCACCGGCGAGCCCACGGACCTGCACATCGGCGTGCAGGCCAAGGGCGTGCTCGCGCTGCGCCTCGGGGTGTCGGGGACCGCGGCCCACGGCTCGACGCCGTGGCTCGGCGACAACGCGATCCTGAAGGCCCACGACGCGTTCCGTCGAATCGAGACCCTGCCCTTCAGCCGCGAGTCTTCCGACCTCTTCGACCGCCCGAGCATCAACCTCGCTCGCATCCTGGGCGGCGACGCGTTCAACAAGGTCCCGGACCGCTGCGAGATGGACGTGGACATCCGCTACCTCCCCAACCAGGACCCCGGCGCGATCCTCAGCCAGATCCGCGCGATCCCGGACGTGGAGATCGAGAAGTGCGCGACGTGGAAGCCCGCCGTGGTCCCGCGCGACAACCCGTACGTGCTCGCGCTCAGGGAGGCGGCGCGGCGCTTCGCCGGCGTCGAGACCCTCAGCGTCGGCCGCGACGGGGCCTCCGACGCGACGACGTTCCTCGACCAGGGCATCCCGGCCGTCGAGTTCGGCCCCTCGGGCGCCGGCCACCACGGGCCGGACGAGTGGGTCAGCGTCGCGTCGCTCACGACCTACCGCCAGGCGCTCACCGACTTCATCGCGACGCTCCCGGAGCGGCTGGCCCACCCCGAGCAGGCGCCGATCCCGGAGCTGAGGGCGGTCGAGGGCGGCCGTCCGTGACGGACCCGCCCGTCAAGCGTGACCGCATGCTCCTGCGGTCCGCGTTGGCGGGCCTGCTGATCGTCCTCCTCACGGCCGGCGCCAGCGCGACGGCGGCCCTGCTCGAGATCGAGAAGTTCGTCCCGCCACCGGACGACAACTTCCTGCCCGAGACCGACGACCCGCTGCCCGAAGCCAAGCCGGGCAAGCCGCAGACGCTGCTCCTGCTCGGCTCGGACCGCCGCTGGATCGACAAGAAGAACGGCGACCCCGCCCGGTCCGACACGATGATGCTCGTCCGCCTCGACGCCGACGAGTCGGCGACCACGGTCCTCTCGATCCCGCGCGACCTGCGGGTCGAGATCCCCGACCACGGCACGGCGAAGATCAACGACGCCTACGCGCTCGGCGGCCCGGCGCTGACGGTGCGGACGATCAAGGCGCTCACCGGCATCGAGATCAACCACGTCGTGAACGTGAACTTCGGCGGCTTCCGCGAGGCCGTCAACGCGCTCGGGTGCTTCTACATCGACGTCGACCGGCGCTACTACCACTCCAACGAGGGCGTCCCGATCGGCCAGCGCTACGCCGAGATCGACGTCCCCGCCGGCTACCAGAAGCTCTGCGGCCAGGACGCGCTCGACTACGTCCGGTTCCGCCACGCCGACTCCGACCTCGTGCGCGCCGCGCGCCAGCAGGACTTCCTGCGCTCGGCGAAGGACCAGCTCAGCACGAGCAGCCTGATCGAGGACCGCGAGAAGCTCGCCGACATCTTCGGGCGGCACACGCAGACCGATAAGAGCCTCTCGACGCTCCCCGGCTTCATCCGCCTCATGAAGCTCGCGCTCTACTCCTCCAAGCGCCCGATCCGGCAGATCGAGTTCCCCGCGACGTTCACGAAGGGCTACGCCGGCGACGGCACGCCGGTCGACTACGTCGACGCCGGCGTGGACGACATCGCCGCCGCCGTCGACCGCTTCATGCACGGCGGGGGCGCCGACGAGGACGAGGACGAGGAGTCCGCCTCGGGCGGGAAGCGCAAGCCGCGGCCGAAGACGCTCGCGGGCCTCGTGAAGGCCGGCCAGATGGTCGACGGGCGCGAGCTCGGCCGCACCGTCGCGCGCAGGGCGAAGGGCCGGCGCAGGCTCGGCATCCCGCTGCGCTTCCCGGCCTACCTGACGTCCGCCGGCCGCTACGCCGAGGACCAGAACCCGCGCGTCTACGAGCTGCGCGACCGCGCCGACAAGCCGCACAAGGCGTACCGCATCACGGTGGTGGAGTCGGTCGTCGAGGGCGCCTACTACGGTGTGCAGGGCACGACCTGGCGCACGCCGCCGCTGCTCGCGCATCCCAGCGCGGTCAGGCGGGTGAACGGAAGGCGGCTCGAGCTGTTCCGCAGCGGGAAGCGGCTTCGGTTCGTCGCCTGGCGGACCCGCGCCGGCGTGTACTGGATCTCGAACACGCTGACCATGAAGCTGCGCGACGACCAGATGCTGTCCCTCGCCGCCTCGCTCACCGCGAAGGGGAGGAGGCGATGAGCGAGGAGCCGCCCCGCCTGGCGTGGGGGATGTGGAAGCGCTTCCTCGCGGCGATGTTCGCGATCGTCTTCCTGACCGGCGCGAGCACCGCGACCGCGCTGCTGCTCGAGTTCGACAGCGCGGTCGACGCGTTCAACCGGGCGGGCAACAAGCTCGACCTCGAGGAGGGCGTCCTCGACGACGTCGACGCGGGCGACCCGCAGACGATCCTCGTCCTCGGCTCCGATCGCCGCTACGCCGACAAGGCGATGGGGATCAAGCCGCGCTCGGACACGATCATCCTCGTCCGGCTCGACCCGTCGAAGGGCGCGACCGCCGTCCTGAGCGTCCCGCGCGACCTGAAGGTCAAGTACCGCGGGCCGCGGGGCGTCTACTCGGACAAGATCAACGCCGCGTACTCGATCGGCGGCCCCAAGGCCACGATCAACAAGGTCAAGCAGGTGATGGAGGGGGCGGACGGCGAGCCGTTCCCGATCCACCACGTTGTCAACATCAACTTCGGCGCGTTCGAGAAGGCCGTCCAGCGCCTCGGCTGCTTCTACGTCGACGTCGACCGGCGCTAC
>DASZDF010000740.1:0-3770 GCA_035942275.1 Solirubrobacteraceae bacterium
GTCGTCCATCGCGGCGAGCTGCGCGCGCGTGCGCCGCTCCGCGTAGTCGAGCACTGCGGCGGTCGCCTCCGCGAGGCGGTCCGGGGTCATCCGCTCCGCGAGCTCGCGCAGGCGCCGCGCCCCGAGCTCGTTCGCGGCGATCTGCGCGCGCAGGTAGGCGCGGCGCTGCTGCGGCTGGCGCATGGCACCCGAGAGGTCGTCGACCAGGCGCGGCGTCATCCGCTGCGGCCCGATGACGACGCCCTCCTCCTCGAGCGTCGTGGAGTCGGCGGGCATCGACCCGGGGATGCGGCCCCCGACGTCGGCATGGTGCGCGCGGCTGGCCGCGCAGCCGAGCAGCCGCTCGCCGTCCGGCGCGAACACGGGCGTGATCACCGTGATGTCCGGGAGGTGCGTGCCGCCGGCGAACGGGTCGTTGAGGATCCACGACGTCCCTTCGGAGTGCTCCTCCCCGAGCACCGCGCGCACGGCGGCGGGCATCGCGCCGAGGTGCACGGGGATGTGCTCGGCCTGCATGACCATCTCCCCGTCGGGGTCGAAGAGCGCGGTCGAGCAGTCGCGGCGCTCCTTGATGTTCGCCGAGTGCGCGGCGCGGACGAGCACGGCGCCCATCTCCTCGCACGCGGCGCGCAGCGCGCCGGTCGCGACCTGGAGCTCAACCGGATCGATGGAGCACCACCGTCCCGTCCTCGTCGACCTCGCCGCTCCAGCCCTCGGGGACGACGAGCGTCGCCTCCGGCAGCGCGCACACGGCCGGGCCCTCGATCCGGGTGCCGGGCGGCAGGTCGTCGTCGTCCGCGGCCAGCTCGACGTGCGCGCCGGGGATCCGCGCGGTCGCGCGCACGGTGACGACCTCGACGGCGCCGTCGGGCTCCGTGAACCCGTAGCGCTCCTCGTGCGCCTGCGGGAACTCCGCGGGGTCGCTCACGGTCAGCTCGAACGACTGGCCGCGGAACCGGCAGTCGTAGACGACCTCGCCCTCGGCGTCCGGGTCGCCGATGCGCTCCCGCGCCTCCGCGACGAGCTCGTCCGCGTCGTACTCGCGGCCGAGGACGGTGCGCTGCACGTCGACCCTCCGGTCGGCCGCCGCGAGGCCCAGCGCGCTGAGGACGCCGCTCGCCCGCGGGCAGACGATCGTCCGGATGCCGAGCTCGTCCGCGATGTCCGCCGCGTGCAGGCCGCCCGCGCCGCCGAAGGCGAGCAGCGCGAACCCTCGCGGGTCGACGCCGCGCTCGACGGTCATGACCCTGAGCGCGCGCACCATCTCGGCGGTCGCGACGCGCCGGACGCCGAACGCCGCCTCGCGGACGCCCATCCCGAGGCGGTCCAGCGCCTTCTCGGCGAGCTCGTGGTCGAGGGTGACGCCGCCGGCGAGCGGCGTGTCGCGGTCGAGCAGCCCCAGGACGAGGTTCGCGTCGGTGACGGTCGGCTCGGTGCCGCCGCGGCCGTAGGAGGCGGGGCCGGGGTCGGCGCCCGCGCTGCGCGGGCCGACCCGCAGCGCGCCGCCCGGGTCGATCCAGGCGATCGAGCCGCCGCCGGCGCCGACCGTGTGGATGTCGACCATCGGCAGCGTGAGCGGTCGTCCGCCGACCTCGCGGCCCGCCGTCTCGCGGACGCGCCCGTCCTCGACCACGCAGACGTCGCACGAGGTGCCGCCCATGTCGAAGCACAGGAGGTCGCGCAGCCCGGTCCGATCCGCGATGAGCGCGGCCGCGGCGGCGCCGCCCGCGGGCCCGGAGAGGACGGTCAGCGCGGCGTGGCGCGCCGCGAGCTCGACGTCGGCCAGGCCGCCGCTCGACTGCATGATCGACGGCTGCGGCAGCCCGGCGTCCTCGCCGGTCGCGACGAGGCGGCGCAGATAGGAGGAGAGCAGGGGGGAGAGGGCGGCGTCGACCTCGGTCGTCGCCGCGCGCTCGAACTCGCGGAAGGTCCCGACGACGTCGTGCGAGAGCGACACGTGGACGCCGCTCTCCTCCAGGGCCTCGCCGAGCGCGCGCTCGTGGTCGGGGAAGCGATCGGCGTGCAGCAGGCAGATCGCGACGGCCTCGGGCTCGTGCTCGAGCGCCTGGCGCGCCACCCCGTGCGGGTCCTCGAGCGCCCTGACGACGCCCTGCGGCGTGGCGCGCTCGGGCGCGGCGACGCGGCGCTCGGGCGGGACGAGCGGCGCGGGGTGCGCCGCGCACAGCCGGTAGAGGTCCTTGCGCCGCTGGCGGCCGAGCTCGACGACGTCGGTGAACCCCTCGGTCGCGATGAGGACGGTCCGAGCGCCGCGGCCCTCGAGCAGCGCGTTCGTCGCGACCGTCATGCCGTGGGCGAACGCGGTGACGTCGCCCGGCTCCCGGCCGGCGCGCTCCAGCGCCCTGTGGACGGCGTCGAGGACGCCGCGTGACTGGTCCTGCGGTGTCGTCGGGGCCTTGGCGGTCACCGCCCGGCCGTCGACGACGAGCACGGCGTCGGTGAACGTCCCTCCGACGTCGACTCCGAGGAGCACCGGGCGCGGCTGGGCGCTCCCGCGCGCCCCGCGCCCTCCCTCGGTCCTCTCAGGCGGCGACGAGCTCTGCCTCTTCGGTCTCCGCGAGGTGCTGGTGCGACGGGCAGTAGCCGTTGTGCGGCAGCGGCACGCGCTGGCAGGCGGTGCCCTTGCGCGTGGTCGCGCGGCACTGCAGCGGGTTGCCGTTCACGTCGTAGCCCTGCTTCGGAATGCTGTCGAGGTAGATCTCGGCAGCGGCGACGTACACGTTGATGACGCTCCACACCCGCGCCTGCGCGGTCATGGGGAAGCAGAAGCGCACGTCGTTGAACAGCGTCCTTGCCGGCCGTGCGAAGTAGTGCCGGTCGGTGGAGAGACGCTCCATCGTCGTCTCGCAGGTCCTGAGCACGTGCTCGTGGGCGCTGCGGCCGGGGCAACCCGCACGCGCATCGATGTGCGGTGCCAGTTCCCGGTAGATCCCCCGGCTGTACTGGAACATGTTGACCCTCGACCCCTCCTCTGGATCTCCCGGAGCGCTGGATCTTTGCCCGGGTCTGTAGAGGCAGGAACGTAGGGTATGTTGAGTTGGCGTTAAGAAGACGCCGTCGTTCAGGTCCACGCTTCGAAAACTGGCGTGGCGAGGCCCCCCACGACGGCGTGGTACCCGTCGAGGGCGGGATCGCAATCCGGGAAGTCGGCACGGCGGTGCGCTCCCCTGGATTCCCGTCTGGCGAGGGCGCAGCTTGCGACGAGCCGCGCGAGCGGGTGCGCGTCGTCGGTGAGGCGCTCGAGGCCCTCGGTCGTGCGCTCGAGCCCCGCGTCGCGCCACATGGCGTCCTTCGTCGCGTCTGACGGTGGCGGGACGGGCTGCGGTGCGGGCGGATCGGCCGTCGTTCTCGCGTCCGGCTCCTCGGTCGCCGCGGTCGCGGCGCGGGCGCCGAAGACGAAGCACTCGCTGAGCGAGTTCGAGGCGAGGCGGTTCGCGCCGTGGAGGCCCGTGCAGGCGGACTCGCCGACCGCGTACAGGCCGCCGACGGTCGAGTGGCCGTGGAGGTCGGTGACGATGCCGCCCATCATGTAGTGCGCGGCGGGAGCTACGGGGATGCGCTCGACCTTCGGGTCCAGGCCGGAGTCGCGCAGCGCCTTGACGACGTTCGGGAAGAGGCTCGGGTCGACGGCGCGCATGTCGAGGCCGACGTGGGTGGCGCCCGTCTGGCGGAGCGTGTCGTGGATCGCCATCGCGACCTCGTCGCTCGGCGCCAGCTCCTCCACGAAGCGCTCGCCGTCCGGGCCGTGGAGC
>DASZDF010000741.1:0-5635 GCA_035942275.1 Solirubrobacteraceae bacterium
GCCGAGAACGGCGCGACCGCCGCGGGCGGGCCGGAAGTGGCGAACGCGCTCGCGGACGCCGGCGTGGAGGGCGACGGTCCCGACACGCCGAAGGAGGCAGCGGCGCCCGGCGTCGGCGACGAGAGCGGCACGAGCGACGACGCTCCCCCGGCCGACGCGAGCGGCACCGACGAGACGCTCGACGTCGAGGGCCCGAACCAGAGCACCCCGCCGCCGCCCGAGGGCAGCAAGACGAAGTGAGGCACGTCACACCCTGACCAGCACGCTCCGGCCGCGGGTCGGGGAACATCACGAGTGATGTGGTGCCGACCCGACAACCCCGAGCGCCTCGCACGGCGGATCCGGACGCGGCTGCTCATCTCCGGCACGATCATCAACGCGGTCGCCGCGTTCGCGGTCGCGACGTACCTGCTCGTCATCTTCCCGCCGGACACGAGCGGCTCGTGGATCACGAGGGAGACGGGTCTGCTGGCGACCGCGATCTACGTCGTCTTCGCGTCGATCGTCGCCAGCCGCCGGTCCTCGCGCCTCTGGCGGCCGACGCGCGAGTGGCTCGCCGCGGGCGAGCCGCCGTCGCCCAAGCAGCGCCGCCGGCTCCTGCGCCTCCCGAAGCGCCTCGCGGTCATGTCGTTCGTGCTGTGGCTCGGGGCGATGGTGATCTTCGGCTTCGCCTCGACCGACATCTCCATCGAGTACGCGGTCGAGCTCTCCACGTCGACGGCGCTGGCCGCCCTGACGACGTCCGCGGCGGTCTTCCTCTCCGCCGAGCGCATCCTCCGGCCCGCCGTCGCGCTGGCGCTCGACCCCGCGGCGCCGCCGGACACCCGCTCGCTCGGGATCGGGCCGCGGCTCATGCTGACGTGGCTGCTCTGCTCCGGGATCCCGCTGATCATGCTCGCGCTGATCCCGATCGGCCGGGAGGTCGACGAGCCCGACGACCTCATCGTCCCGACGCTCTTCGTGGCCTTCTGCGGGTTCGTCGTCGGCCTCGTCGCGACGAAGCTCGCCACCGCGGCGGTCACCCGGCCGGTGCGCGCGATGCGCCGCGCCGTGGACAACGTGCGCGACGGCAACCTCGACGTGGCGGTGACCGTCGACGACGGCAGCGAGCTGGGCCGGCTGCAGGCCGGGTTCAACGCGATGGTGTCCGGCCTGCGCGAGCGCGAGCAGCTCCGCGACCTGTTCGGCCGCCAGGTCGGGCTCGACGTGGCGCGCAAGGCGCTCGAGCAGCAGCCGTCGCTCGGCGGGCAGACGCAGACGGTCAGCGCGCTGTTCGTCGACGTCGTCGGCTCGACGGCGATCGCGGAGAAGGAGGCGCCGGAGCGCGTCGTCGCGCTGCTGAACCGGTTCTTCGAGATCGTCGTGACGGTGGTCGACGAGCACGGCGGGATGGTCAACAAGTTCGAGGGCGACGCGGCGCTGTGTGTCTTCGGGGCGCCGATCGAGGTCCCCGACCACGCGGCGCGCGCGCTCTCGGCGGCGCGCGAGATGCGGCGGCGGCTCGACGCCGCGGACGCGGGGCTCGACGCCGCGATCGGCGTGGCGTGCGGCGAGGCGGTCGCGGGCTACGTGGGCGCGGAGTCGCGCTTCGAGTACACGGTGATCGGCGACCCGGTCAACGAGGCGTCGCGCCTGACCGAGCTCGCCAAGCAGAAGCCGTCGCGGCTGCTCGCGAGCGCGGAGGCGGTGACCTGCGCGGGCGACGACGAGGGCGCGCACTGGGAGGTCGACGGCGAGGTCACGCTGCGCGGGCGCACGTCGCCGACGCGCCTCGCGGTGCCGCGGCGGTCCGCGATCGAGACTCCCGCCGCGGCGCCGGAGGAGCGGCGCGCAGAGCAGCCCGAGCGCGCGCCCGACCGCGCCGCCGTCTAGCTTCCGCCGCGTGCGCGAGACCACGCCGACGGTCCACCTGCTGGCCCGCCCGTCCCTCGACCTCGACGGGATGCGCGCGTACCTCGAGCGCGTCGGCGGTGCCGGCTGGCTCGACCGGCGGCTGGACGAGGGCGGCGCGAGCGCGGCGGAGCTGCTCGTCGAGTTCGCGGGGCGCGCGTGCTACCGCAGCTGGGAGCCGGGGCTCAACCCGAACGTCACCCGCGTGCGGACCGACCAGCGCGAGTACTTCGAGAACATCCTCAGCAGCGCGCACGGCAGCGTGCTCGAGCACGCGACCTACTCGTTCGCGCTGCGCGACGTCTCCCGGGTGTTCACGCACGAGCTCGTCCGGCACCGCGCCGGCTCCGCGTTCAGCCAGGAGAGCCTGCGCTACGTGCGGATCACCGACATCGGGTTCCGGATCCCGCCCGTGCTGGAGCCGCTGCGCTCGCAGGTGGTCAGCCTCGTCGAGCAGCTCGAGGAGCTCCAGGCCTCCGCGGCGACGGAGCTCGGCATCGACGACGAGGGCGTGCCGTTCGCCGCGAAGAAGGAGGTCACCTCGGCGCTGCGCCGCCTCGCGCCCCTGGGCCTGAGCACCGACATCGTGTGGACCGCGAACGTCCGCACGCTGCGCCACGTCGTCGAGATGCGTACCGCGCCGGGCGCCGAGGAGGAGCTGCGGCTCGTCTTCGGCCGCGTCGCCGAGGTGATGACGCACGAGGCGCCCGGCCTCTTCCAGGACTTCGCCCGCACCGACGACGGCGCGTGGGTCCCCGCGCACAGGAAGGTCTGAGGCATGTCCCGCGCCGCTCGTGACTGGCTGGGGGTGGTCGTCGTGTGGGCCGGCCTGGGAATCGCCGTGTGGCAGCGCCACGAGGACACCGAGCGCTACCGGATCCCGTCGGAGTCGATGATCCCGACGCTGGAGATCGGCGACCGGATCACGGTCAACAAGGAGGCGTACGACGACGAGGACCCCGAGCTGCAGGACATCGTCGTCATCCGCCCGCCGCGCGGAGCGGTCTCCGGCGGGCGGCTCTGCGGCGTGGACGTGAGCGAGGGCGAGCTCTGCCCGCGGCCGCGCGGGAAGCCGGCCGACGTCTTTTTCGTCCAGCGCATCGTCGCCGGGCCGGGCGACCGGTTGCGCGTCCGCCGCGGCCGGGCGATCGTCGACGGGAAGCCCCTCGAGGAGCCGTACGCGCAGCGGTGCGTCGTCGGCGTCGGCTGCACGCCGAAGGGAGAGATCACGATCCCGGACGACCACTGGTTCATGATGGGCGACAACCGCGGGGCCAGCGACGACAGCCGGTTCTGGGGCCCGGTGCCGCGCGACCAGATCGTGGGGCGCGCCGACGATTGTCGGCTGCTGAACCTCAGGTGCGAGAAGTCCGACGACCCGGGGTAGCCCCACCGCGATGCTGATCGCGCGGATGGAGGACCTGGCGGACCAGTGGGTCGAGGGGCGGCCCGAGCTGCGATGGCGCTCCACGCTTGGGACGACCCCCGAGGACGGCGCGCGCGCCTCCAGCACCTCGCTGCTCGAGGTCGATCCCGGCTGCGCGCTGCCGCGTCACACCGACAGCGCCGAGGAGCAGGTCGTGGTCGTGGCCGGCGAGGCGGAGGTCGAGGTCGACGGCGAGACCGGCCGGGTGGAGGCGGGCGGGGTCGCGCTCGTGCCGAAGGACGTTCCGCACCAGGTGCGGTCCGTCGGCTCCGAGCCGCTGCGGTTCGTCGCCGTCTACGCCGACGTCGACGTCGTCACGACGTACGAGGAAGAGGTCCAGCCGAGCGGCGAGCGGGAGACGCAGACCGTTGGCGGATGACGAGGTCGTCATCACGCCGTACCGCGACGGCCCGCTCCTCGTGCGCGGGCCGTTCACGCTCACCGACCAGGAGGGCAACGCCATCGAGGTCGGCCGCAAGACCGTCGCGCTCTGCCGCTGCGGCAAGTCCCGCACCCGCCCGTTCTGCGACGGTACGCACCAGCTCATCCGCTTCCGCGCGCCGAGCGGCGTGGAGGAGGGGCGCGAGGTCGGCGCAGCGGCGGGAGACCGGGCGCGCTTCGCGCGCGACTGAGGCGCGCGGCCGGCGCCCTCGACCCGGCCGCTCCGCGCGCCTGCGAACGACCCTTCAGGCCGCGGTGGGGTCCGCGAGCGGGGCGAGGAGCGAGGTCCGCCCCTCCTCCCACGCCTCGAGGAGCGACGCTCCCCAGCGGGACTCCAGGGCCGCGAGCGTCCGCGCTCCCCAGAGCACGTCGCCGGCGAGCGCCGGCTCCGCCCGCACGAAGCCTCCGGCGAGGTCGACGGAGGCGATCGCCTCGTGGACGGCGTCGGCCTCGACGTGCTCGTCGAAGAACTCGGTGGCCCGCGCGCCGAAGCCGTGGCGGCGCAGGGCGTTGCCGTAGCGCCGGTTCGGCAGCGAGGACGTCATCTCGAAGAGCGCGAGGTGGCCGACGATCGCGCCGCGCCAGCGGCGGTGCAGGCCGAGCAGCGACATGAGGTTCACGGTCGCGAGCGTGAGGGCGGGGATCCGGTCGAGGTACGCGCCGTACCCGGCGTCGAGCCCCAGCTCCTCCATCGCCTGCGCGAACAGCGCCGCGTGGATCCGCTCGGCGCGGCCGCCGCCGAACTCGTCGGCCTCGATCTCCACCGCCGCCGCCTTGGCCTGGCCGGACAGGCGCGGGATGACCCACGCGTGCGGATCGGCCTCCTTGAGCTGGTAGGCCGAGCGGTGCACGACGAACTCGAGGATCTGCTCGAGCGTGCCGTGCCGCTCCAGGTGGCGCGAGAGCGACGGGCCGTCGTCGGCCTCGGAGATCGCGCGCAGGGCGACGTCCATCTCCGAGGGCGCGACGTCCTCGCGGGCGGGCTCGCCGGCGAGCGCGTACAGCGAGCGCAGGAACGCGTCCTCGAGCTCGCGGCGGAGGGAGAGCAGCGTCGGCTCCCACTCCCAGCCGTCGGGGACGCCGTCGAAGCCGCGGTAGTGCAGCTCGTACATGACGTAGAGCGCGAGCTGGAGGTCCTCGTCGGCGAGGGCGTCCGCCGTCGCCGGGACCGCGGGCGCGCCCAGCGGCCGGACGGCCTCCCCGAGCGCGGCCAACACCGCCTCGGACAGCTCGCCGCGTGGGGTCGGGACGGGCGGCATCGGCGCGGCGAAGCGTACTGAGCGTCAGTTCGGGGCGAAGCGTTCGGTCAGGTCCCGGACAGCGCCGCGTGCGCCATCGCGAGCGAACACGGCGCGCTGCCGTTGCGCCCCGCCCCCCGACTCGACCATCCGCCGCGCGGTCGCGAACTGGTCCGAGGACCCGAGCCGTTCCGCGACCGGCTCGAGCGCGTCGAGCAGCGCGTGGAGGCGAGGGACGAGCGGCCCGGTGGCGCCGTGCGTATAGGCGGCCTCGCGATCCTCCGCCAACGTTAACGTGCCTGGCACCGCAATATTAAGGTGCCTGGCACCGCAATGTTGACGTGCCTGGCACCGGTCGGCCAGGAGTGTCGCGAGCGCGTGGACGACCGCTACGACCGCCGCGGCCTCCTCGACGGAGGCCTGGGTGTCCGGCACGCGGACCTCGAGCGTCCCGTGGATCGGGTGTGGGCGCAGCTCCCACCACCAGCGGTGGTCGGGTGCCGCCGCGGCGTAGGACTCCCACGTCAGCGCCGGCGGCATCCCCTGCCGGGGCAGGAGCTCGCAGATCTCCGGCCGCTTCGACGCAAGGCCCGTGTCGCGACCCTCGAAGATCGGCCCGTTCGCGGCGAGCGCCGCGAGC
>DASZDF010000742.1:0-2111 GCA_035942275.1 Solirubrobacteraceae bacterium
CGAGCGGTTCTACGCCGCGCGCGGGCTTCGGCCCGTCGTCGCGGTCGCCCCCGCGGAGGACCACTTCGCGCTCGACGCCGCTCTCGACGCGGCCGGGTGGGTCGCGGAGGGGCACACCGACGTCCTCGTCGGCGAGAGCGCGGCGCTCGTGCTGCCGGCGGCCGGCGGCGTGGAGCGGGTCGACCCGGCGCACTGGCCGAACGCGCCGATCCGCGACGAGGTCCTCTCCCGGTCGCGCGACGAGGTCCTCGCCTTCGCCGAGGGCCAGAGCGGCGCGGTGCTGTGCATCCGCACCGGCGCGCTCGCCGGTGTCTTCCGCCTCCACGTCGCCCCGCACGCGCAGCGGCAAGGCGTCGCGTCGCGCCTGCTCGCCGCGTGCGCGACGGTCGCGCCGGTCCTCTACGCGCAGGTGGAGACGGACAACGCGCCCGCGCAGGCGCTCTTCGCAAGCGCTGGCTTCACCTGCTCACACGGCTACCACTACCGCTCGAAGCGGCCCGGGTGACGAGCGCCGCGATCGCCTCGGCGGTGGCGTCGTCGTCCATCACCGTGAAGTGGTTGCGCGCGACCTCCGCTACCTCGAGGTGCGGCACCGTCTCGCGCAGCGCCGCCAGCACCGCCTCGGGAACGATGAAGCCGCCGTTGAGCGGCTCGGTCGCGCGGATCAACAGGGCCGGCATCGTGATCGACGGCCACAGCTCCTGCACGCGCTCGACGGACCCGACGTCGAGGTCCTCCTCGCACGCGGCGCGGTTGGTCGTCGGCGTCAGGCCGCCGCCGCCGGCGTCCCCGAGCTCGTAGCGGTAGACGGCGTCCCACAGCTCGCTCCACGGGTCGATGGCGCCGACGGAGCGGATCGCGTCGACGTACTGCTCCGGCGTCTCCACCACGGCGTCGAGCCGCGCGAGGCCGCGGCCGATCGCGTCGAGCGCGCCGGCGTCCATCGCCCCGGCGTGGTCGATGATCGCCAGTGAGCGCAGCCGGTCGGGCGCCTGGCTCGCCGCGACGATCCCGACCAGCCCTCCCATCGACCAGCCGGCGAGGTCGAAGCGCTCGGCCCCGAGCTCCGAGGCGATGGCGATCACGTCGCGGGCGTGCGCGGCCAGGCCGTAGGTGCCCGGCGGCGTCACCTCGCTGCGCCCGCGGCCGCGCAGGTCCACCGCGACCACCTGCCGGCCGTCGTGCGCGAGCGCGCCCCCGATCCGGTCGAACGACCGCAGGTTCCCCGAGAGGCCGTGCACGCACAGCAGCAGCGGGTCGCCGGGATCGCCGCGCCGCTCGCAGCGCACGCGCCCGCTCGTCAGCGAGAGGTCGAAGGCAGTCGCGTCCACGCCGTCAGGCGGTGAGGCGCCGTCGCGAGGAGCCGCGATGGAGCATCCGCCGCACGCTCCACGACCCGCCGGCGTGCCACGCGAGCACGACGCCCCACGGGGCGATCGTGAACGCGGGCCAGAAGTCGCCCTGCCCGGACACCGCCCACACCCCGACGAGCGACCCGTTGAACACCGCGTACGACCACGCGTGCAGCTTCAGCACGAAGCGGTCGATCCGGTCCGCCGCGGCAGCCAGCCGCCGGCCGTGGTCGCGCGGGAGGTCGCGCAGCAGCGCGCGCAGCTCCGACCGGTAGCGGGCGCCGTAGGCGCGGCCGAGCCGCTCCTCCAGCTCGGAGACCTCCAGCCGCCCCGCGGCCGCGTGGTCGCGCAGCGATCGCGCGCACTTCTCGCGCTCGGCATCGGAGGCCCGGGTGGCCATCGCGTCGAAGGATAGGCGCATGGACGAACGTACGAGGCAATCTCGGGCGTCCTGCTGCGTTCACACACACATGGCCACGATCATCGACCTGTCCGCCGAGCGCCGGAAGCGCTGCGGGACGACGTTCGCGTTCGACCTCGCCTCGCCGTGGACCTACCTCGCGTCGGCGTCCGTGGCCGACGACTTCCCCGACGCCCTCTGGGTTCCCGCGCTCGGCGACGAGCCGCGGGACCGCGCGGCGGCCGAGCGCGCCGCGCACGAGCTGGGCGTCCGCTTCGCGTGGCCGCGACAAGGCGTGCCCGACGGCATCGCCGCCGGCCGCGCCGCGACGCTCGCCGCGGAGCACGGCCGCGCCAAGG
>DASZDF010000743.1:0-2655 GCA_035942275.1 Solirubrobacteraceae bacterium
GGGGATCAGGAGCAGGCGTCTGCGCACCCGCCCCAGTGTGCTGGAACCGGCGGCGCGAACCCGCGCTAGCCTGAACGCCGGTGTTCAGGGGGAGGACGATCGGACTCGTGGCGGCGGCGCTCGTGGCGCTCGCCGCGCCCGCGCCGGCGGCGGCGGAGATCCGCGCGGGCGTCGGCGTCGTGGACGCGAGTTGGCACGTCGGCGCGGCGGCCGGCCAGTACGCGAGCGAGCGCTGGGGGGGCGACGAGATGGACCCGCACCTCCACCAGTTCCGCCGCTCGCCGTCGCACGGGATCCAGTCGCGCCTGCAGATGCGCGCGGTCGTCGTCGAGGGCCTCGAGAACCCGGGCGTCGACGGCGGGCGCAACCGCTTCGCGCTCGTCAAGACCGACCTCTACATCCCGCAGGACCTGCTGTACCGGCGCGCGGCGCAGCTCATCCCCGAGATCGCGGGCAAGGACATCGGGATCGACCGCACCAACCTCGTGATGTCGGCGACGCACGACCACTCGTCGCCGTTCTACACGTCGACCTCGTGGGGCACGTGGACCTTCCAGGACGTCTTCGACGTGCGCGCCTACGAGTACTACGCCCGCCGCATCGCGATGGCCGTCGTCGAGGCGGCCGAGAACATGAAGCCCGTCCGGGTCGGCGCGTCGACCTCGTACCTCGACACCGTCCACCGCAACTCGATGGGGCCGAAGAAGGCCGACGACGGGACGCCGGCGGGCTACCCGCACGCCTTCACCGACCACGCGCTGCACGTCGTGCGCATCGACCAGACGAACGGCCGGCCGCTCGCCACGATCGTCAACTACAGCAACCACCCCGAGGGCCTCGACGGCAACGACCTGATCTCCGCCGACTGGGTCGGCGCGCTGGAGCGGATGGTCGACCGCGAGACCGGCGGCGTCACCGTCTACACGCAGAACGCGGTCGGCCACTCGGAGATGGAGCGCAGCGACCACCGCAACGTGCACGAGCGCCACGAGTACTACCACCGCGAGTACGCGCAGGGCGAGCACGCGGCGCGGGTCACCGCGGACGCCGCGCTCGCGGCCTGGCGCGCGGTCGGCGCCGGCCGGCCGAACGACGAGCGGTACGCCGCGAACTTCGTGCCGTTCTTCGACGACGCGGTCGTCGACTTCCACGACGCGTGGTTCCCCGGCCCGCTCACGCATCCGTACCCGTCGGTCTCCGGCTGCCGCACCGACGCGATCGCCGCCCAGCCGCCCGACCCCCGCGTCCCCGGCCCGCCCGAGTGCTTCAGCGGCTCGGCCGTCTTCGGAAGGATCCCGTGGTCGCAGCTGCCGGTGCCCTCGAACTCCCCGGGCCTCGTCTACGACACGCTGAAGAAGGCGGGCGTCCCGGTGCCCGAGAACGTCGGCCTGCCGTCGTACACCGGCCTCGAGGAGGACATCAGCGTCCACCTCCAGGGCTTCCGCATCGGCGAGATCTTCTTCCCCGTCTGCTCGTGCGAGCAGTGGGCCGACCAGTCGCTGAACCTCAAGGCGCGCACCGACCGCGTCGCGGGCAACGAGACGCAGGGCGACAACCTGGGCTACGACTGGTCCGACCAGTGCACGGCGAACCCGGACGGCGAGACGTACTCGTGCCCGAACCCCGAGGCGGGCGACCCGGTGACGAAGCACGAGTTCGAGCGCATGCGCGCGCAGGTGCGCAACGACGCGCACGGGTGGAACTCGACGACGTACGCCCCGTACGCGGAGGCCGAGCCGTACGAGCCGAGCGCGATCAAGGGCAACTTCACGCACGATGACAACGCGACGTCGGCGCAGCTCGGCTACCGGCTGACGATCCCGATCTCGATGGCCAACGACTACAACGGCTACATCGTCAGCTACCGCGAGTTCCAGGAGGGCGACCACTACCGCAAGTCGCTCGCCGGCTGGGGCCCGCACTCGAGCGACTACATGACGACGCGCCTGGTCAAGCTCGGGCGGCTGATGAAGGGCGGGCCGGACCTGATCGAGTCGATCCGCCACCCCGACGGCCGCGACGCGGGGCCCGAGGGCGTCATCGACCCGGACGCCGACAACGTCGCGCTCCAGGCCAAGGCGGATGCCGACGCGCTGCAGAACGACCCGCGCGCGCAGGCGCTCGGCACCGCGGCGCGCGCCGCCACCGAGGCGTACGAGGCGCAGCTCCCCGACGACGGCGCGCCGCACGTCGTCGACCAGCCGCCGGACGTGCAGCGCTTCGACCTCGCGACCGTGCGCTGGCACGGCGGCTCGAACTACACCGACTCGCCCGAGGTCGTGGTCGAGCGGCGCAGCGGCGACGGCTGGGTGCCCGCGGGGGACATGAGCGGCGAGCTGCCGGTGACGCTCAAGTTCCCGTCGCACGAGGAGCTGCCGGCGTACAGGCACGGCGGGCACGAGTGGGTGTGGACCGCGCACTTCGAGACGTTCGCGTCGCCGATCGACACCGGCGGCGGGCGCGTCGCGACGACGCCCGGCGAGTACCGCTTCCGGATCGCCGGCGACCGGCGATCCGGCGGCAAGGTCGTGCCGTACGAGCTCGCGTCGGAGACCTTCCGCGTCGGGCGCTGGAGCGGGATCACGGTCGAGGACCTCCGCGCTGAGCCCGACGGCCGCGTGTCCTTCCGCGTGGGGCCGCGCCGGCGCGACCTCC
>DASZDF010000744.1:0-2376 GCA_035942275.1 Solirubrobacteraceae bacterium
GCTGAGGATCTCGTCGGCGAGAGCGGCCGCCTCGCTGGTGCGCGGCGCCCCGGCGCCGCGCAGCGACGCGGCGCCGCCCGCCCGCTCCGGTCCGGCCGCCCTCGGCGGCGCCTCCCCGAACCTCCGGATCAACGGCGGCAACGCCGTGCTGAGCAGCAGGAGCACGAGGATGACGGCGATCGCGCGGCCCCAGCTCTCGTCGACGTCGTCGAAGAGCTCGGCGATCGCGAGCACGGCGAACGCGGTGACGATCAGGCCGGTGATGAGCGATCCCCAGACGAGGGCGACGGTCCTCGGCGTGTCGTCCGGGCGCAGGCCGCGCAGGACCAGCGAGGCGTGGGAGCCGCAGATCGAGAGCACCGCAGCGATGCCCCACACCTGCCAGGCGCCCTCCTCGTCCTCCGCGCCCCAGACCGGGATCAGAAGCAGCGCGAACGCGACGAGCGAGACCGCCACCGTCGCCACGCCGACCGCCTCCTGCCAGCCGGACGTCCGTGAGCGCAGGGCGTCGCCGGCTCCGGCGAACGCCGAGAAGATGCTGAAGCCGAGAGCGGTCCCGATCACGCGGGCGTGGGTCTCGTCGAACTCGCCGCTGCCGATCAGCGCGAAGATCGCGACGAAGGCCGCGACGCAGAGCCCCGCGATGAGCGCTCGTCCGACGAGGTGCTGCACGGCTCCCGAGCGTACGGGTTCGTTCAGACGCGCGCGGCGGCCGCGAGGACGGCCTCCATCCGCTCGACCTGCCGCGGGAGGGCGTGGAGCGCCGCCGCCTCGCGGGCGGCGGCGTTCGGCGTTGGCAGGCTCGCCGCGTGCTCCAGCCCGGCGCGGATGGAGTCGACGCTGAGCGGGTCGACGAGCGCCCCGGCCTGCGGCGTCACGAACCCGGGCGGGCCGCCGACCTTCGTCGCGACGACGCTGCGCTCGCTCGCCATCGCCTCGAGCAGGACCTGGCCGAGGGGCTCCTCCAGCGACGGGAGGACGAGCGCGTCGCACTTCGCGATCCAGCAGGGGACCTCGTCGTGCGGGACGCGGCCGACGAGCCGGATCCCCGGCCGCCCCTCGAGCTCCGCGCGCAGCGGGCCGTCGCCGAGCACGACGAGCGTGCCGCGGCCGAGCGCCTCGAACGCGTCACGCAGGCGTACGAGGTTCTTGCGTTCGATGAGCGACCCCGCGAAGAGGAAGACGGGGCCGCCCGGCTCGTCGCCCCGCTCGCCGCCGCGGAAGCGCTCGAGGTCGACGCCGAGGTCGATCACCTCGGCGCGCTTCACGGCGGCCGGCATCGTGTCGCGCAGGTACGCGGAGTTGAAGATCACGGTGTGGGCGCGGCGCGCGACGAACGCGGTGGCGCGGCGGAGCGGCGCGCTCGCGATCGCGTTGCGGACGTCCTGGCCGTGCGCCATCGCGACGAGGGGCGTGCGCGGATGGGTGACGGCGGCGATGAACGCCGCGGGGACGAGGAAGTGGGCGAAGACGACGTCCGCGCGCGCCCGCACGGACTCGCGCGCGAGCCGCAGGTCGCCCGCGCGCCCGGCGCCCCTCCGGTCCACCGCGACGACCTCGACGTCGTGGCCGCGCTCGCGCAGCGCGTCGACGACCGGCACGAGGAAGGCGCCGAGGTCCGGGTCGTCCGGGCCGGGCCAGAACTGGGAGACGAGGAGGATCCGCATCCGCGCTCAGGCGCCGAGGGCCGCGAGCCACGCCTGCCGGCGCTCCTCGGCGCCGGCGCATCCGTCGACCGCCTCGACGACCGCGGCGGCGCCGTCGGCGGCCGCGGCGCCCTCGATCGCCGCCGCGCCCATGCGGACCTCCTCGCCCAGCGCCTCGCCCTCGCCGACGAGGATCTCGGTCATCGTCTCGCCGGGCCGGACGCCGGCGACGTGCAGGTCCGGCGCGCCGGGCGGTCCCGCGAGGCCCCAGATCCGCTCGGCGACGAGGCCGATCTCGACCTCGACCGGGTCGGCCGCGGTGAGCAGCCGCGTACCGCTCGCGGCGGCCAGCGACCCGTGGCGACGAGCGACGCGGCGTGCGCCATCGTGATCCAGAAGCGCACCATCGCCGGGTCGGTCAGCGCCAGCGGCACGCCGGCGCGCGCCTGGCGCAGCCACAGCTCGGTCGCGCTGCCCGCGCTGCCGAGCACGTTGACGAGCCGTACCGCGGCCCGGCCGCCGCCGGCGCGCTCGGCCGCCAGCGCGGTCAGCGTCTCCATCATCCGCTTCGTGCGCCCGTACATCGACGACGCGCGCGCGGCCTTGTCCGGCGAGGCGACCACGACCGTGTCCGCGTCGCGCGCCGCCCGCAGGACGTTCCAGCTCCCGTCGAGGTTCGTCGCCGCGAACTCCTCCGGGTAGCGCTCCGCCCAGTCGACGTGCTTGTAGG
>DASZDF010000745.1:0-6609 GCA_035942275.1 Solirubrobacteraceae bacterium
CTTCGAGCCCGCGAAGCCGCCGTCCTGGGTCTGTGCGGAGCGGAGGTAGGCGACGGCGCGCTCGACCGATCGGTCCTGCGCCTGCGCCGGTGCCGCCAGGACGACGGTGAGCGCGGCGCCGGCGACGAGCGGCTTCCAGACGATCTCGAACCGCCGGCGAAAGCGCAGCAGCGCGTGGACCAGCGCGGGCCCGAAGAGCAGGCAGAACGCGACGTTGCCCGCGATGTGGGCGAGGTTGAACGGCAGGCTGCGGGCGGAGATCGCCGCGTACTCGGCGGGCTGGTGGTCGGTGAAGACGACCCACAGGTGCAGGTCCATCCACGCGCCGAACGCGAGGCCGGCCAGGCCGCACGTCGCGGCGAGCGGCAGGCGCCCGAGGTCACGGCCGAACGCGTGCGCGAGCAGCGCCCCGAGGATCCCCGACCCGCCCCAGCCGGCCATCTGCCACGGCGTGTGCGGGCCGTGGCCGAAGAAGAGGTTGCTCGCGAGCGCGCCGACGGCGCCGACGACGAAGCCGGGGCCGGCGCCGAGTGCGTAGCCGGAGAGCAGCGCGATGTCGGTGGTCGGCTTGACGTTGGGCAGCGGCGCGAAGGCGGCGCGGCCGAGGGCGGCGAGCGCGGCGAGCGTGGCGACGAGCGCGATGACCTTCGCGCTCGGCTTCGCCCGCTCGTACCAGGCGAAGCCCGCGGCGAGCGCCAGGAACAGGAGACTGAAGGAGGCGAGCTGCCAGGTCATGCGTGGGGCACCTCCATCGTCAGACCCTTCCGGAGCAGCTCCGCGCCCTCCTCCGGCAGCAGCGCGCCGCCGGCGCCGCCGAGGACGCGGGCGGTCTCGGTCGCGAAGTACCAGCCGCCGCTGAGGACGTCCGCGGCCGCGCCGTCGGCGATGGGCCTCCCGTCGGCGAGCAGCACGACCCGCTCGGCGAACGCCGCCGCGAACTCCGCGTCGTGCGTGGCGACGAGGATCGCGCTGCCGTTGGCGGCCAGCATGCGGAGGCGGTCGGCGAGCGCGCCCTTCGCGGCGCGGTCGAGCCCGCGGGTCGGCTCGTCGAGGCAGACGGCGGCCGGTGCGTGGTCCTCGTCGCCGAGCACGACCGCCAGCGCGAGCCGCTGCCGCTCCCCGCCCGAGAGGGCGCGCGGGTGGCGGTCCTCCGCGACGTCGAGTCCCGCGGCGGCGCGCGCGGCGGCCGGCGCCTCGTCCCCCACGCGCTCGTGGAGCAGGTAGTCGCCCGGATGCTGGAGGAGCAACGCGACCCGCCCGCTCGCCCGCACCTTCCCGCGCGTCGGCTCGAGCAGCCCGGCGGCATGGCGCAGCAGCGTCGACTTGCCCGCCCCGTTGCGGCCCATCAGCGCCACCCGCTCGCCCGGAGCGACCGCGAGGTCGACGCCGCGCAGCAGAGCGGGGCCGTCCTTGATCTCGTGCCAGACGCCATCGAAGTGGAGAGCCTGGCGGCGGCCCGACAACTTCTTCTTGTGGGGGCGGCCGGGTGCGGGCAGCGGGTCGTCCGGCAACAACCCGTGCGCGCGAAGCGTCGCGCGCGCCTCCTTCACCCCGGCCGGCGGCGGCCGCAGCCCTGCCCGCTCGAGCAACCGCGCCGCAGGCGTCTCCAGAGCCGGCGACTCCGCGGCGGCCCACTCCAAGAACCCGCGCGGAGGCGCGTCGCACGCGAGGCGGCCGTCGGCGAACGCGAGGACGCGGTCGGCGGCCGCGAGGCAGCGCTCGAGGCGGTGCTCGACGAGGATCACCGTCGTCCCCCATTCCTCGTTCAGCCGCCGCAGCAGCCAGACCAGCTCGTCGCCCGCAACCGGATCGAGCTGCGACGTCGGCTCATCGAGCAGCACCACGCGCGGCCGGCCTGCCAGCGCCGCCGCGAGCCCGACCCTCTGCAGCTCGCCGCCGGACAGCGTCGCGGTGGAGCGGTCGAGGAGGTGCGCGATCCCGAGCGCGAGCGCCGCCTCCTCCACCCCCCGCGCGATCGCCGCCGGCCCGTGGCCGCGGTTCTCGAGCGGGAACGCGAGCTCGGCGCGGACCGTCCCGAGCACGACCTGGGTCTCGGGGTCCTGCGCCAGCGTCCCGGCGACCGCGGCGATCTCCCCCGGCCCGTGCTCCCGCGTGTCGAGCCCCTCGACGACGACGCGCCCACCGAACTCCCCGCCGTGGAAGTGCGGGACCAGCCCGCACGCCGCGCGCACGACCGTCGACTTCCCCGACGCAGACAGCCCCGCGACGACGACGAACTCGCCCGGCTCGATCGCGAACGAGACCTCGCGCAGCGCCGGCGTCGAGGCGCCCGCGTACGTGTAGGTGACGCGGTCGAAGATCACGGCGCGATCCCCCGGCGGTCGGCGAACGGCAGCAGCGCGACGAGCACGAGCGCGCCGCAGAACGCGAGCTCGACAGCGCCCGCGGGGACGACGAGTGCCGGGAACGCCTGGAAGTCCGCGACCCCGAGCACCGTCGCGGCGACCACCAGCGCGAGCACCGCGCCGGCCGACGCGAGGAACCACACGTCGTGGCGCGACCACGGGCGCCCGGCCGCACGGCTCGGCGCCGCCGTCGCGTAGCCGCGGACCTCGAGCGTCGCCGCGACGTCCGTCGCCCGGTCGAGCGCCCCCGCGGCGACCGCGCGCAGGATCGCCAGCCGCGAGGCGTCGCCGCCCGCGCGGCACCGCCGCGCCTCCGCAAGCCGCCGCGCGTCCGCGTGCAGCACCGGCACGAGCCGAACCGCCAGCGCCGCCGTCAGCGCGGAGCGGAACGAGACGCGGCGGAAGAGCCGCAGCACCTCGTCCGGGTCCACCGCATACGTCGCCACGGCGAACGCGAGCACGACGACGAGCAGCCGCAGCCCGAACATGGCGCCGTAGACGAGCGCCTCCAGCGTCAGGTCGACCTCCCCGAACGGCGGGATCTCGCCGAGCCGCGCGACGACGGTCAACCCGTTGCGCGAGACGAACGGGTTGATCAGCGCGATGAACAGCGCGAACGGAACGGCGTAGCGCAGGATCCGCGCGACGTCGCGCCCCACCCCCGCCCCGCGCGCTCCGGCCAGCACCGCGAAGAGCAGGGCGCCGAGGACGAGCGGGTGGTGGAACGCGAGCGCCGCGACCGCGAGCGCGACGCACCACGCCCCCGACGCGGTCGCCCGGGCGGCGTGGAGCGGAGAGGCCCGCCGCTCGTAGATCACGAGCCCGGCCCTCCCGGCGCCGGGGCCGGCAGCGCTACCGGCAACCCCTCGCTGATCGCCAGCGCGAACTTCTCGTTGAGCACGCTCTCGTCGAACGCCTCCGCCGCTGCGCGAACCCCGGCGACGTCCGTCCCGGTGATCGCCCAGACCGGCGCGTTCTCGCGGTATCGCGTGGCCGCGACGACGCCCGTCCCCGCGCCGAGCCGCCGCACGACGCGGCCGCGCGCGTCGAGCGCCACAAACGACCGGCCCTCGAACCGCCCGTAGACGCCGCTCGCCCGCGGCCCGCGCTCGATCTGGCGCAGCGCGCTGTCGTCGCGCAGGTCCGGCCACAGGCCGACCGCGATGCGCAGCGTCTCCACCCCGCTCGACGTCCCCGGCAGCGCCTTCCCGGCGACGATCCCGAGCTTCTTCAGCCGGTCGAGCACGATGTCGCACGCCTCCGCGACCGCCTGCTCGCACTCGATCCGCGTCGGCAGCCGCTCGCCCTCGATCCCGTGCAGGAACGGCTCCGGAAAAGCGCCGACGACCGCGGGCACGGTGTTGGTCAGCCCCCAGTCGTGCCGGTCCCACCAGATGCGGTCCCCGCCGTGCACGTCGGTCGACGCCGCGCCCTTCGACGCCAGCACGCCGTTGACGAAGTAGAACCAGTCGAGCGGCCGCCCGTCCGAGCGCCCGCCGGACACGCCGTCGATCGCCTGCACGAACCCGCCGCCGTACTTCGTCTCCACCTTCGCGTTGCGCTGGAGCAGGCGCATGACCGTGTCCTCGCCGCGCACCTCCGCACCCGCGCGCTCGACGAGCGTCCGCGAGCCGAAGCCGTCGGTGACCGTGAGCTTGACGTCCTGCGGCGTCTCGCCGGCGCCCACGCCGCAACCGGCGGCGACCAGCGCCGCGAGCACGGCGACCACGCCGGCGATCCGGCTCACCGCACGCGGATCCCGATCGGGAACGCGGGCACCATCCCGTCGCGGTACGCGCGCAGCCGGAACACGCCGCGCCGGATCATGCGGATGCGCGCGACGCCGCGCCGGTCCGTCCGCACGCGCGCCCGGCCGACGACGATCCGGGCGCCCCGCACCGCGCGCGATCGCCCGAAGTCGTCGTAGCCGCGGACGCGCACGCGGAGCGTCCCGCCGACGCCGACCCGCCGCTCGCCGGTCACCTTCAGCGACCGCTGGCAGTTCAGCGCGCGCCGGCACCAGAACCACACGACCTCCGACCCGCTGCGGATCCGGCCCGTGCCGAACGGCCCGCTGGGATCCGAGGCGCTCGCCGTCCCGACGCGCGTGCCGACCTTGTAGACCCAGCCCTGGCGCCCGCCCGCCCCCGAGCGGCCGACCCGGAACACGTACAGCGACTCGCAGCCGCCGCGCGTCGCGTACGGCACGCGGAGGAACTCGAGGGCGCCGAGCGGCAGGCCGCGGCCGATCCGGCAGCCGCGGTGGCGGAAGGCGGCGAGGGGGACCGACTTCACCCCGGCCACGACGCTCCCCGACTTCCCCACGACCATCGCGCGGACCCGCGGCCCGGCCGCCGCCGCGGGGGTCGCGAGCAGCAGCGCGAGCGCGACGACGAGCAGCGCCCTAGCGGACACGGAAGACCACCCGGTTCTCGCCCCGTCGCCGCGTGCGCAGGCGGTTGCCCGCGCGGTCGATCGCGTCGGCGTCGAGCACGTAGCGGCCGCGGCCGAGGCGGCCGGGCAGCAGGTAGCTCCAGTCCGGGCTCTCGCCGACCTTGAACCAGAAGCCGTTGGCCGCGCCGCAGTCGCGGGGGACGAACCGCTCCCGCGACGGGCTGTACGTCGAGCAGCGCCCACCGGCGACGCGGGTCAGGCGCAGCTTGATCATGAGGATCCCGGTGCCGTCGGCGACGAGGCCGCTCCGCCCGAGGATGCCCGCGGTGCCGCTCAGCTCGCGCGGCCCCGACCGCCGTGCGAAGACCGCGCCCTCGCGGATGCTCGTGATCAGCGCCGTCGGCGGCTGGAGGTCCCGCGTGCCGCAGCGGCCGTCGGCGCCGTCCGTCTCGCACGGCGGCCCAGCGGGCGGCGCCGGCGGGGGCGGAGCCGGCGCGCCCGGCTCGACGACCTTGATCGCGACCGGCAGCGAGCGGTCGAGGCCGGCCCCGCTGTCGGCCTGGAGCGTGAAGTCGCCGACCTGGTCGATCCGCAGCTCGGTGCGGCCCTCGCCGTCGGTGATCCCCTGCACGCCGCCGCCGGTGACACGGACGCCGCCGGCGGGCTGGCGGCTGCCGGTCCCGGCCAGCTCGTAGCCGTCGGGGTGGCGCTCGGGGACGACCTCGGTCACCCGCACGACGAACGGCGCGCCCCGCTCGACCTGCGCCGGGACGTCGTGGAGCAGCAGCGGCTGGTAGACCCAGCGGTACCCGTTCGACTCCGGCGCGAAGTTCGCCATGACGACGATCTCGTCGCCCTCCTGGACCTTCTGCGCGCAGAACGCGTCGCTCAGCTTCGCCGTGTTCTGGATCCAGCCCGACCACGCGTCGTCGCGCGAGAAGTCGTGGGTCTCGCCGAGGATCGTGTGGGAGTAGGGCTCGTGGTCCCAGTCCCCGTTGGTCCCCTTGTCGACGGCGCCGGCGACGGTGTCCCCCGGGCAGTCGCTGTTGACGCCCTGGACCTGCGCGGGCGAGAGCTCGACGACGGTGCGCTGGAGCAGCGTCCGCTGCTCGCCTTCGATCCGGATGGTCACGGTCGGCGCCGCGTGTGCGGGCGCCGCCGCGAACCCGGCGAGCAGGACAGCGGCGATGAAGCCGCGGGCGATGATGTTCATGAAGGAGCCACCCCTTTCCGCGAGGGCGATCGGCTTTCCGGTCGGGATGGGCTTCCTGGCTTGCGGGATCGACCCGTTCCGCGCCTTCCCGGAGGGCCGATGGCTCCTCCGGTGGCTCGACGCGCTGGCGCGCCGTGCGGTGGGCACCCCCGATCACAGTGGCGGGTCCGCGCCGGCTTCTCACCGGACTTCCCCCACTCTCCGACCCTGGGCTTGTGTGCGAGTGGCATCCTACCCCGCGTGGGACGGGTGAACCTGACGAGGATCTACACGCGCCTCGGCGACGACGGCGAGACGCACCTCGGCGACATGAGCCGGGTGCCGAAGACGCATCCGCGGATCGAGGCGTACGGCGAGATCGACGAGCTCAACAGCCACCTCGGCGTGGCGCTCAACGCTCCCGGGCTCCCCGACGCCTACGCCGAGTGGCTTCGTCGCGTGCAGAACTACCTCTTCGACCTGGGCGCCGACCTGTCGGTGCCGGCGAGCGACGAGGCCGCGGCCGACGACCGCCTGCGCGCGTCGGCCGAGCAGGTCGCGTGGCTCGAGGAGCGCTGCGACGAGGTCAACGCGACGCTGCAGCCCCTGCGATCCTTCGTGCTCCCCGGCGGCACGCGCGCCGCCGCGGTACTGCAC
>DASZDF010000746.1:0-3959 GCA_035942275.1 Solirubrobacteraceae bacterium
GGCCGAGCCAGCCGCCCCACGGCACCGCCAACGCGGCCAGCAGCAGCGCGGCCCCGGCGGCCGCCGCGATCGGCGTCGCGCGCGGCGTCACCAGGGCGCGGGCTCGTAGTCCTTCAGGAAGACGCCGTGGAGGTCCTCGCCGGCCTCGCCACGCACGATCGGGTCGTAGACGCGCGCGGCGCCGTCGACGAGGTCGAGCGGGGCGTGGAACCCGCCGGCGGCGAGGCGCATCTTGGTCGGGTGCGGGCGCTCGTCGGTGATCCAGCCGGTGTCGACGCTCGTCATGAGGATCCCGTCGGAGAGGAGCTCCTTCGCGCTCGTGCGCGTGAGCATGTTCACCGCGGCCTTCGCCATGTTCGTGTGCGGGTGGCCCGGCCCCTTGTAGCCGCGGGTGAACTGGCCCTCCATCGCGGACACGTTGACGACGTACTTGCGCCGCGCCGGGGAGGCCGCGAGCGCGCCTCGCAGCCGGCTGAGGAGCACGAACGGCGCGGTCTGGTTGCAGAGCTGGACCTCGAGCAGCTCGACGGCGTCGACCTCGTCGACGACCTGGCTCCAGCTGTTGTGCGGCTGGAGGTCGGGCGCCAGGCCGCCCGCGTCGACCGCGGTGCCGGCGGCGAGCCGCTCCGCGGACGCCGAGCCGGCCGTGAGCGCGAGCGCCGTCAGCGCGTGCGGCGTCGGGGACCAGTGGCCGCCGCTCGCCGGAAGGGCGCCGTTGGTGGCCGACACGCCCCGCCCGAGCGTCACCACCTCCGGCAGCTCGCCCGCCGGCAGCGCGGCCTCCTCCGCCGCGGCCAGGTGCGCGTACGCCCCCGGCGAGCGGCGGACGGTCTGCGCGGCGTTGTTGATGAGCACGTCGAGCGCGCCCTGCGCGGCGACGTCGTCGGCGAGCGCGATGACCTGGGCCGGGTCGCGCAGGTCGATCCCCACCACCCGCAGGCGATGGAGCCAGTCGCCGCTGTCGGGCATCGCCCGGAAGCGCCGGACGGCGTCGCGCGGGAAACGCGTCGTGATCGTCGTGTGGGCGCCGTCGCGCAGGAGACGGAGCGCGACGTACATCCCGATCTTCGCCCGGCCGCCGGTGAGCAGCGCGCGGCGGCCGTTCAGGTCCGTGCGCGCGTCCCGGCGCTCGCGGTTGCGCGCCGCGCACCGCGGACAGAGCTGGTGGTAGAACGCGTCGACGTCGCGGTAGCGCTGCTTGCAGACGTAGCACGCTCGCGCGCGCACGAGCGTCCCCGCGCGATCGCCGGCGACGCTCGGCGCCAGGGGCAGCCCGGCCGTCTCGTCGTCGATGCGCCCCGTCGCGCCGGTCGCGGTCGCGGCCGTCACGGCCGCGTCGTTCGCCGCGATCGCCGCGCGCCGGTCGGCGCGCCGCTGCTCCTTGACGGCCTTGAAGAGCCTGCCCGTCGCACGGCGGACCGCGACCGCGTCCGGGTGCTCGCTCGGAAGCTGCTCGGCCTCGGCGAGGACGCGCAGCGCGTCGGCGAGCCGTTCGGGGTCGATCCCGTCCACCTGCGGCAGGGTAGGCGCCGCGCGCGCGGCAAGCGGGTCAGCGCGCGGCCAGCGGCTGCCACGCGAGCTCGGGCGCGTGGAAGTCCCCCTCCTCGACGTACGGGCCCGGCAGCCGCCGCACCAGCTGCGGACGGCCGCCCGTCGCGCGGACGCGGTAGACGGTCGGCGTCACGTCGAACGCGACGTCGCCGGCGGTGAAGCCGAGGCCGATCCATGCGATCCACCGGCCGTCGGGCGACCACCGGGGGAACGTCTCGGCGTACCGCGGCCGGTGCACCAGTCGCCGGCGGCCCCTGCCGTCGGCCCGCACGACCCAGATGTTGCCGCCGGACGCGCCGCCCTTGATCTCCTCCTGGTGGTAGGCGGTGCGGAAGAGCAGGCGCCGCCCGTCCGGCGACCAGTCGACCTCGGCAGGGGAGCTGAGGTCGGCCGCGACCACTCGGCGGATCAGCTTCCCGGTCCGCGCGTCGAGCAGCCAGATCCCCGGCCGCGGGACCGCCGGCGGCCCGGGGCCGAAGGCGAACTGCTCGGCGAGGACCGCGATCCGCCGCCCGTCCGGCGACCACCGCGGGCCGACGAAGGTCGTGCAGTTCGACCGGTTCGGCGGGCAGCTCCCGGGCGAGCGCAGCAGGCGCGGCGCGCTCCCGTCGAGCGCGACCGTCCACACGGCGCCCGCCTCCGTGAACGCGACCTGCCGGCCGTCCGGCGCGAACGAGGGCGACCGGGCGCCCAGCGTCCGCGGGATCGGCTGCGGGTCCGTCCCGTCGGCCGCGACCGTCACGAGCCCGGCGGGCTCCGCCCCGCTCTGGGAGAAGACGAGCCGCGCGCCGTCCGGCGACCAGTCCGGCGACCGCGCGGCCCGCAGGATCGGCTCCTCCTCCTCGGTCCCGACGACCTCGCACGGCTTCGTGAGCGGCCCGAGGTCGCGCCCGGCGATGCTCAGGGCGCGCAGGTGCGGGTGGAACTCGCAGCGGTCGAGCGAGACGACGAGCTTCCCGTTGCGGCCGGGGAAGGCGGCGTCCGCGGCCGGGGCGGCGACGAGCAGCAGGGCGAGGGTGGCCACCAAGGCGGCACGCACGCAGCGCATCCTCGCAAGCCGAAAGTCGAGTGGCCACCACTCATGCGGAAACGCGGCCCCGCACCCACACTCGGTCGCATGACGACGAACCTTCGTGTAGTCGCGGCGGCCGCTCTGTCCGCCGCCGCCCTCCTCACCGCCACCGCGACGGCGAGCGCCTGGGCGCCCGCCGACGACGCGACCGTCCGCCCGGGGGTCCAGACGATCACCGGCGGCTCGAACCAGTGCACCGCGAACTTCGTGTTCAGCGACGGCACGGCGACGTACATCGGCCAGGCCGCCCACTGCTCGAGCACGGGCGCGGCCAACGAGACCAACGGCTGCCTCGCTCCCTCGATGCCCAATGGCACCGCGGTCGAGGTCGAGGACCACCGCAATCCCGGCGACTTCCCGGTGCGCGGGACCATGGTCTACAACTCGTGGCTCGAGATGCAGGCGGACGGCGAGAAGGACCAGAACGCCTGCCGCTTCAACGACTTCGCGCTCGTCCGCCTCGACAACGTGGGCGCGGACGCGGTCAACCCGACGATCCCGTTCTGGGGCGGCCCGGAGGGCGTGACGACGTCGGTTCCGCAGCTCGACGACGTCTTCAGCTACGGCAACTCGTCGCTGCGCTTTGGCATCGAGCAGCTCAAGCCCAAGCGCGGCACGAACGTGCAGCAGACCGGCGGCGGCTGGCACTACGACGTCTACACGGTCACGCCGGGGATCCCGGGCGACTCCGGCAGCGCGTTCATCGACGCGTCCGGGCGCGCGTTCGGCGTCCTGAGCACGCTCGCGGCGGCGCCGCTGCCGGCCTCGAACGGGGTGAGCGACGTCTCGCGCGCCATCGCGTACATGCACGCCCACAGCGACGGGTTCGACGGCGTGACGCTTCAGAACGGCACGGAGCCGTTCGACGGAGGGCGGCTGCTCTAGCCGCGCCTCGGGGCAAGACGGTGGCGGCGGGCGGGGCGCCTAGACTCAGGTGTCCGTGTCCGCCGCCCCGTCGCTGTACCGCCGCCACCGACCGCGCTCGTTCGCCGACGTCGTCGGCCAGGAGCACGTCGTCCGCACCCTGCGCAACGCCGTCGAGCAGGGGAAGGTCCACCACGCGTACCTGTTCGTGGGCTCGCGCGGGACCGGCAAGACGTCGATGGCGAAGATCCTCGCGGCGTGCCTGAACTGCGACCACGGCCCGACGGTCGAGCCGGACGGGACGTGCGACTCCTGCCGCGCGATCGCCAACGCGACGTCGCTCGACGTCATCGAGATGGACGCGGCGTCGAACAACTCCGTCGACGACATCCGCGACCTGCGCGAGCGGGTGGCGTTCGCGCCGGTCTCGGGGAAGCACAAGGTCTACATCCTCGACGAGGCGCACATGCTC
>DASZDF010000747.1:0-3597 GCA_035942275.1 Solirubrobacteraceae bacterium
GCCCGGAAGTGCCGCCCCCGCCGGACCCTCAGGCTGACCACCCGCATCCCGGCGGACGTCTCGGTCAGCGCGATCCGCGTCTTCGTCAACGGCAGGCGCGCGGCGAGCCGCGCAGGCCGCCGGCTGCGAGAGCCGATCGTCCTGCGCGGCCTGCCGCGCAGGCGCTACACCGTCAAGGTCGAGATCACGCTCGCCGACGGGCGCACGGTGACCGCCTCGCGGCGGTACAGGACCTGCGCGCGGCTCAGGGGATCTCGATCTCCCTGACGCCGGTGGCGGTCGTCCTCTCCGCGACGTAGCGCGGGAGGAAGCTCAGGGCCGTGGCCGCGTCCGGGGCCTCCACGCGCCACCAGATCGCGTGGCCGCCGGCCAGGCAGGTCGACGCGGCGCGCCCGCGGCGCAGAGGGCTCTGAAAGCCCATCCACGCCGCGAACGCCGCTGCGCACTCGCCCGGGCCGTGCTGGTGTGCGAGCAGGAACTCGGGCATGACGCTCCCTTACGCCCGCGCCGGCGCGGTCTCGGGGGCGACCTTCGGCAGCCAGCCGAGCCTCTTCGGCAGCCACCAGTTCCGCTCGCCGAGGAGCTTCATGCTCGCCGGGAGCAGCACGCCGCGGATGACGGTGGCGTCGAGCAGGATGGCGAAGGCCAGGCCGACGCCCATCTGCTTGAACATCATCCACGAGAGCGTCCCGAAGACCGCGAACACCGCGACCATCACGAACGCCGCGCTGGTCACGACGCCGGCCGTGCTCTTGATCGCCGAGGACACCGCGTCCTCGGTCCTCATGCCGCGGTCCACCAGCTCGCGGACCCGGGTGAGGATGAACACGTGGTAGTCCATCGACAGCCCGAACAGGACCACGAACATGAACAGCGGGATCCAGGACTCGATCGGGCCCGTCGCGGACACGCCGAGCAGGCTGTTGAACCAGCCGTGCTGGAACACGAGGACCATCGCGCCGTAGGCCGCGCCCACGGAGAGCAGGTTCAGCGCGATCGCCTTCAGCGGGACGACGATCGACCGGAACGTGACCAGGAGCAGCAGGAACGCCGCCAGGATCACGAACGCCATCACGGCCGGCAGGTGCGAGACCATCGAGTCGTTGAAGTCACGCTCGATCGCGCGGTTGCCGGTCGAGTACGCCTCGAGCCCGTCGACCTGGCCGAGCGTCGCCGGGACCAGCTCGTCGCGCAGGAGATCCAGCGCCCGCTCCGACCTGGCCTCGTCCTTCGAGACCTCGAGGTCCAGGACGTCGACCGTCTTCGCGGCGTTGACGTCGTGGTGGATCGGCTCGGTGCCCGGGAACAGCGCCTTGTCCTTGCGCGCCGCCTGCTCAAGCTTCGCGACGGCCGCGGTCACGGCCGGGGCGGTCACGTCGTCGCCCTTGACGACGACCTGGAGCGAGTCCGTCTTGCTCGGGAACGCCTCCTTGAGGTGCTCGAACTTCTGCACGACCGCGAGGTCCTGCGGCAGCGTGTCCGTGCCCGGGGTCCCCGTGTCCATGTGCAGCGCCGGCGACGCGAGCGCCAGCAGGAGGACCGTCGTCGTCGCCGCCCACAGCAGCGGGCGCTTCATGACGCGGTCGATGACGCGCGACCAGAGGCCGAACGCGGCCACCCGCCGCTTGAGCCGGTCGACGCCCGGGATCCGCCCGCGCTCGACCTTGTCACCGGCCATCGACAGGAGCGCCGGCAGGACCGTGAGCGAGCCGATCATGGCCACGAAGACGACGGCGATCGTGCCCGTCGCGAACGACCGGAACGTCGACGCGCCGCCGAAGTACATCCCGGCCATCGCGATCATCACGGTGACGCCGGAGATGAGCACGGCGCGGCCGGAGGTCGCGGCCGCGGCCTCGATGGCTGCCTCGTTGCTGCGTCCCTCGGCACGTTCCTCACGAACGCGACGCAGGTAGAACAGCGCGTAGTCCACCCCGACGGCGAGGCCAATGAGGAGGATGACGTGGCCGACGCCGTCGTCGACCGGCGTGAGCTGGCTGAGCGGACCGACGAGCCCGAGCGTCCCGATCACGCCGGTGATCGCGAGCAGCAGCGGGATCCCCGCGGCCACGAGCGCGCCGAACGCGACGAGGAGGACGAGCAGCGTGATCGGAAGCGACGACGTCGTCGCCTTCTGGAGGTCCGAGTGGAAGATCTCCTGGAACTCCTCCTCGGAGCTGCCGGCGCCCGACTGCTCGAGCAGGAACCCGGGGTTGGCCGCGGCGGCCGCGTCAACGGCCTTCACCGACGCGTCGACCTTGTCCTTGACCGGGAGGAGCTCGGCGTCGCCCGGGATCCGGAACGTCACGAGCGCCGAGTGCCCGTCGGGTGAGACGGCCGTACGGTCCTTGCCGGAGTACGGGGTCTCGATGCGCTCGACACCGGCTACGGCGTCGAGCCGCTCGGTCAGGCCCTGCACCACGGCCTTGAACTCAGGATCACCGGTCTTGAGCGACTTGCTCTGGACGAGGACGAGCTCGTCCACGCGATCGGGATAGCCGTCGGCGACGATCCTCTGGGCCGCGCCGGACTCGCCGACCCCGCTCTCGGCCTGCGTCAGCTCGTTCGTCCCGATGCTGCCGCCGGCGAGGTAGGCGAGGACCACGAACGCGATCCACCCCACGAGCGCCTTCTTGCGGTTCCGGGCGCTCCAGCGGCCGGCCCGCGCTGCGATGTTGTTGCGAGGGAGTTGCATGTGTCGCAGCCTCGCTCCGCAGCGGCCCCGGAACATCAGGGGCCACCCCTGGACCGCACTCCCTGAACCGGGGTAGTGTCGGCTGACCGTGGTGGGCCGCGAGCACGAGCTGGCGCAGCTCGAGACGGCGCTCACCGCGCTGGACGGCGGGTCCTCGCCCTGTGTCGCGCTCGAGGGCGAGGCCGGCATCGGGAAGACGCGGCTGCTGACGGAGCTGCGCGAGCTCGCCGACGCGCGGGGGCATCTGGTCCTCAGCGGCCAGGCCGCGGAGTTCGAGCGCGACGTCCCGTTCAGCGTGTGGGTGGACGCGCTCGACGCGTACGTCGCGTCACAGGGCATCGAGGCCGGCGACGACCTCGCGCCGCTGCTGCCGTCGCTGTTCAGGGCGGGCGCGCGCGGCGAGGCCGTCGCGGAGGAGCGCTACCGGACCCACCGCGCCGCACGGTCGCTGCTCGAGACGCTCGCCGGCTCGCAGCCGCTCGTGCTCGTGCTCGACGACCTCCACTGGAGCGACGCCGCGTCGATCGAGATGATCGCCGCGCTGCTGCGCCGCGGGCCGGACGCGCGGGTGATGCTCGCGCTGGCGTTCCGCCGCGGTCAGGCGCCGCCGCGGCTGGAGGCGGCGCTCGCCGGTCCCTCCGTCGTGCGGCTCGAGCTCGCCGAGCTCGACCGCGAGGCGGCCGCGAAGCTGCTCGGCGATCTCGACCCGCGAGCGGTGGCCGCGCTCTACCGGGACGCGGGCGGCAACCCGTTCTACCTCGAGCAGCTCGCGCGCGGCCGGGGCGCGGCCGGGCCGGCGGCTCAGCACCAGGCCGCGGGGGTCCCCGCCGCGGTCGCGGCGTCGCTCGCCGAGGAGCTCGAGGCCCTCGCGTCGGACGAGCGGGCGCTCCTCGCGGGGGCGG
>DASZDF010000748.1:0-11566 GCA_035942275.1 Solirubrobacteraceae bacterium
TGATGCCATGAAGACCTACGTCGCCAAGCCCACCGACCGCGAGCGCAACTGGCTCGTCGTCGACGCGACCGGCCTGACGCTCGGCCGGCTCGCGACCCGCATCGCCGACGCGCTGCGCGGCAAGGGCAAGCCGGAGTACACCCCCCACATCGACACCGGCGACTTCGTCGTCGTCGTGAACGCCGAGAAGATCACGGTCACGGGGAACAAGCGCGACGACAAGAAGTACTACCGCCACTCGGGCTACCCCGGCGGCCTCAAGGTCCGCACCTTCCAGGAGATGCAGGACCGTCGCCCCGAGGAGATCATCCGGCTCGCGGTCAAGGGGATGATGCCCCGCAATCGCCTCGCCCGGAAGCAGCTCACGAAGCTCAAGATCTACGCAGGGCCCGAGCATCCGCACCAGGCGCAGAAGCCGCAACCGATGGAGATCGAGGCCTAGTGGCCGACGAGACCACACCCCCCGAGGACGAGACCCCGGAGACGCCCGCGCCCGAGGGCGGAGAGGCGTCCGAGCAGGGCAACGCGCCCGCCGACGACACGCCGGCGCCCGAGACCCCCGCGGAGGCCGCGGGCGAGTCCGGCGGCCCCGAGGAGCCGGAGGCCGGCGCCGAGGACGCAGACACGGGGGAGCAGCCCGAGGATGCGCCCGCCGCCGACGCCGCTCCCGCCGCCGACGGCGACGCTCCCGCGGAGGAGGACGCTCCGGCGCCCGCCGCCGAGGAACCCGCCGCCGAGGCGCCCGTGGCCGAGGACGCTCCGGCACCCGCCGCGGCCGCCGACGACGCCGAGACCGACGAGCCGGCGACGCCGCGCGAGAAGCCCGCGATCCCCGGCATGGACCTCGAGGTCGACATCGTCGTCGACGGCGAGGACCCGTTCACCCGCGGCGCCTACGGCGACGAGGAGGACCTGTCGGAGGCCGCCGACGAGCAGCTCGCCGCCGCCGACGACCCGGACGCCGTCGCCGACCAGCCGATCGCCGTCGCCGCGATCGACCTCGCCGCCGACGCCCGCTACACGGCGACCGGCAAGCGCAAGACCGCGATCGCCCGCGTGATCCTCAAGCCGGGCACCGGCGAGTACACGATCAACGGCAAGACGCTCGACGAGTACTTCCCGCGCCCCACGCTGCAGCGGAACATCCGCCAGCCGCTCGAGACCGTCGGCTTCGAGACCCGCATGGACGTCATCGCCCGCATGCACGGCGGCGGCGTCTCGGCGCAGGCCGGCGCGCTGCGCCACGGCATCAGCCGCGCGCTGATCGCCGCCGACCCGAACCTCCGCGGCGAGCTGAAGCGCCGTGGCTTCCTGACGCGCGACGCGCGCGCCAAGGAGCGCAAGAAGGCCGGGCTCAAGAAGGCCCGGAAGCGGCCGCAGTTCTCCAAGCGCTAGCGCGCACCCGCCCGATGGCCCGCCGACTGTTCGGCACCGACGGCGTCAGGGGCGCCGCCGGCGACGTCCTCACGGCCGAGCTCGCGCTCCGGCTCGGGCACGCCGTCACGCGCGGGCTCGACGTCAGCGGCGCCCCGCGCGTCCTCGTCATCCGCGACACGCGCGAGTCCGGCCCGATGCTCGAGGCCGCGCTGGCCGCCGGCGTCGCCGCGGCGGGCGGGGACGTCCTCCTCGGCGGTGTGCTGCCCACCCCCGCCGCCCCGCTGCTCCTCGGCCGCTACGGCTTCGACCTCGCGGCCGTCATCTCGGCCTCGCACAACCCGTACGCCGACAACGGGATCAAGTTCTTCGGCGGCGACGGCTTCAAGCTCTCCGACGCGACCGAGGCCGCCATCGAGGCACGCCTCGGCGACCCGGTCGCGGGCCCGATCGTCGGTCGCGTCGACACGCTGCACGGGACCGAGGAGGACTACCTCCGCGCCCTCCACACGCGCTTCGAGCACCTCGACCTGAGCGGCCGCCGCGTCCTGCTCGACTGCGCCAACGGCGCGACGTACCAGGTCGCGCCCGAGATCTTCCGCCGCCTCGGCGCCACGGTCACCGTCGTCGCCGCCTCCCCCGACGGCCGCAACATCAACGAGGGCTGCGGCTCGACCCACGTCGACGCGCTCGACGTCGAGGACCACGACGTCGCCTTCGCCTTCGACGGCGACGGCGACCGCGTCCTCGCCAAGGACCGCACCGGCGCCGTCGTCGACGGCGACGAGCTGCTGGCGCTCGCCGCGCTGCACCGAAAGGTCGACGGCGTCGCGGTCACGGTGATGACGAACTTCGGCTTCCACGCGGCGATGCGCGACGCCGGGATCCCGGTCGAGACGACGAAGGTCGGCGACCGCTACGTCCTCGAGGCCCTGCGCGCGAAGGGCTGGGCGCTCGGCGGCGAGCAGTCGGGCCACCTGATCGACATGGACTTCGTGCCGTCCGGCGACGGGATCGCCGCGGCGCTCCTCACGCTCGAGGCGCTCGGCGGCGGCGACCTGGCCGACCGTGCCGCGATGGCGAAGCTGCCGCAGAGGCTCGTCAACGTGCGCGTCCCGGACCGCGAGGCGGCCATGGCCTCCGGGGAGCTGCGGGAGGCCATGGACACCGCGCAGCAGGGCCTGGAAGGGCGCGGGCGGGTGCTCGTCCGCCCCAGCGGGACCGAGCAGCTCGTGCGCGTGATGGTCGAGGCGCCGACCGAGGACGAGGCCGACGCGGTCTGCGGCAGGCTCGTCGGCATCGTCGAAGCGTCCACCGCGCACGCCTGAGCCACTGGGCGGGAAGGACCGCCGTTGCTAACCTCGAACGCCTCAGGAGGGCCGCCACGCGGCCCTCTGACGTTGGACGAAAGGATCTCCCCGGAATGTGCGGGATCGTCGGCTACGTCGGCCATCGGCCGGTCCAGGACCTCCTCGTCGAGGGCCTGCGCAAGCTCGAGTACCGCGGCTACGACTCGGCCGGCGTCAGCGTGCTCGCCGGCGAGGAGATCGAGTCGATCCGCGCGGTCGGCAACCTCGCGAACCTGGAGACCGCCGTCGCCGAGCGCGACGCCGGCGGCATCGCCACCCTGACCGCCGAGGCCACGACCGG
Source organism: Solirubrobacteraceae bacterium (assembly GCA_035942275.1). Lineage (GTDB taxonomy): Bacteria > Actinomycetota > Thermoleophilia > Solirubrobacterales > Solirubrobacteraceae > CADCVT01. Next base: position 3,025 of record DASZDF010000748.1, read on the forward strand.
CATCGCCCACACCCGCTGGGCCACGCACGGCCGCGTCAACGAGGAGAACGCGCACCCGCACTTCGACACCGACGACGCCGTCCACGTCGTCGTCAACGGCATCGTCGAGAACTACCTCGCCCTCAGGAACCGCCTGAAGGACATGGGCGCCGCCTTCACGAGCGAGACCGACGCCGAGGTCATCGCCCACCTCGTCGCACACCACATGGCCTCCGGCGACCTGATCGAGGCCGTCCGCCGCGCCTACGGCGAGCTGGAGGGCCACTTCGCGTTCGTCGCGATGCAGAAGGAGCACCCGGAGCTGCTCGCCGGCGCGCGCAAGGAGTGCCCGCTGATCGTCGGCGTCGGGGACGGGGAGCGGTTCCTCGCGTCCGCCGTGCCCGCGTTCCTCATGCACACGAACCGCGTGCAGTACGTCGAGAACGGCGAGATCGTCGCGATCCGCCCCGACGAGACGATCTTCATGACGCCGGACGGCGAGCGGCTCGAGCGCGAGGTCGTCGAGCTGGACTGGGACGAGAAGACCGCCGAGAAGGGCGGCTTCGAGACGTTCATGCTCAAGGAGATCCACGAGCAGGCCGACGCCGTCGCCGAGACGATCGCCGACCGGACCGTGCGCGAGACCGGCGTGGACTTCGGCGCCGAGCTCGACGAGGCGCTCCTGCGCGACGCCCGGCGGATCCTGATCGTCGCCTGCGGCACCTCGTACCACAGCGGCGTCTTCGCGCGGTACGCGATCCAGAACTGGGCGCGCGTGCCGGTCGGCGTCGACATCGCGTCGGAGTTCCGCTACGCCGACCCGCTCGTCGGCCCGGGCGACATCGTCATCGGGATGACGCAGTCCGGCGAGACCGCCGACACGCTGGCCGCGATGCGCGTCGCCAAGGAGAAGGGCGCGACCGTCATCGCGGTGACGAACGTCATGGGGTCGCAGGCGACGCGCGACGCCGACGCGACGATCTTCACCCGCGCGGGCCAGGAGGTCAGCGTCGCGGCCACGAAGACCTTCACCTGCCAGGTCGCGGTGATGCTGCTGCTCGCGCTGCGGATCGCCGAGCTTCAGGGGGCGCTCGAGCGCGACGAGCTCGCGAGGCTCGTGCGCGAGGTCAAGCGGCTGCCCCGCCTCATCAACGACCTCGTGGCGTCGCTCGACGCAAGCGGCGTCATCGACCGCGCCGCGGACCGCCACTTCCAGGACGACTTCTTCCTCTACCTCGGCCGCCACGTCGGGCTGCCGGTCGCGCTCGAGGGCGCGCTGAAGCTGAAGGAGATCTCCTACATCGCCACCGACGCGTACGCGGCGGGGGAGATGAAGCACGGCCCGATCGCGCTCCTGTCCGAGCGGACGCCGGTCGTCGCGGTGGCGACGGACTCCCCGGTGCTCGAGAAGATGGTCTCGAACATCCAGGAGGTCCGCGCGCGCGGCGCCCACGTCATCGCGATCGCGACCGAGGGCAACGTGGACATCGGCGAGCACGCCGAGGAGGTCATCCGCGTGCCGGAGACGGAGTGGCTCCTCCAGGCGCTCCTCGCGGTGATCCCGCTCCAGATGCTGGCCTACGCGATCGCCCGCCGCCGCGGGCTGAACGTCGACCAGCCGCGCAACCTCGCGAAGACCGTCACCGTCGAGTAGCCCCGCTCACGAGGGGCAGGTGCAGATCACGGCGCCCTCGAGGGACCCGCTGGTGCCGCCGGAGCCGCCCGTCTTGTCGGCGTCGAACCGCAGCCGGAAGGCCGCCTGCACGCGGCAGCCGACGAGCGACTTCGGGCCGCGGCGGATCGAGCCGAGCAGCATGCCCTCCATGACGCCGGGGTCGTGGCACTTCTGGCACGCGTCGAACGCCGGCTCGCGGTGGGTTCCGGCGTTCGTCACGCCGTTCATCGTGCCGCTGATGACGATGCCGTCCTCGCCGCGCCAGCGGAAGGACCCCTCGTGGATGCCGCGCTGCCTGCCGTCCGCGTCCGCGAACTTGTGCACGACCGCGCCGATGATCGACCCGTTCAGGCGCCGGCCGAACTCGGAGTCGCACTCGTGCGTCTCGGGGTCGAGCCGGAAGCGGTGCCGGGTCTCCAGCGTCTTGCAGTTGAGCTTGGGGCACTTCTCCGGCTCGGACTCGATGAGATCGAGCTCCCCCTTCAGGTCCTTCGAGAGGGGCGAGACGCAGACGATGTGGTCGCTGAGAGCCATGCTGCGTGGTCTACATCCGCAGAATGCTCGGTGTCAAGCCGCGGAAGCCCGCAGGCGCTAGCGTCCGCGGCCGTGCCATCCCTCCCCGACTGGCTCGAGCCGCTCCCCGACGCCGAGCAGATGCGCGCGACGGACCGCTGGGCGATCGACCAGCGCGGCGTGCCGTCGCTCGAGCGCATGGAGCGGGCGGGGGGCGGGCTCGCGCAGCTCGCCGACGACGTCGCGCCGACCGGAGCGGTCGTGGTGCTGTGCGGCGGCGGGAACAACGGGGGGGACGGGTTCGTCGCGGCGCGGCTGCTGCGCCACGGCGGCCGGGACGTGCGGGTCGTGACGACGACCGACCTCGACGCGTACGAGGGCGACGCGCGCGCGAACCTCGAGCGCCTGCCCGGCGACGCGCCGGCGCCGTTCTCCGCGGGAGTGCTGGACGGCGCGGCCGTGCTCGTCGACTGCCTGCTGGGGACCGGGTTCTCGGGCGACGTGCGCGAGCCGGTGCGGGCGGCGATCCTCGCGCTGAACGCGGCCGGCGCGCCGGTGGTGGCGTGCGACGTGCCGAGCGGGGTCGACGCGTCGACCGGCGCGGTCGACGACGTCGCGGTCGAGGCGGTCGCGACCGCGACCTTCCACCGGGCGAAGCCCGGGCTGTGGATCGCGCCGGGCAAGCAGCGCGCGGGCGACGTCCACGTCATCGAGATCGGGATCCCGCCCGGGGAGCCGGTCGAGCCGGCGATCGGGCTGATCGGCGACCGCGCCTTCGACCTCGTGCCGCGGCGGGGGGCGGACTCCACGAAGTTCTCCAGCGGGCACGTGCTCGTGGTCGGGGGATCGACGGGACTGACCGGTGCGCCGTGCATGACGGCCGAGGCGGCGATGCGCGCCGGGGCCGGCTACGTGACGTGCTGCGTGCCGGCCTCGCTGAACGTCGTGTTCGAGACGCGGCTGCTCGAGGTCATGACCATCCCGCTGCCCGCCGACGGCGGGATGCTGGCGGCGGAGGGCGCGGAGCGGGTGCTCGAGGAGGCGTCGAAGCGCGGCGGAGCGCTGGTCGTGGGACCGGGGTTCGGGAAGTCCGACGGCGCGTTCGCGCTGGCGCGCGACGTCGTCGGTCGCGCCGAGGTGCCGGTGGTGCTCGACGCCGACGGACTGAACGCGCATGCAGGGCGGCTCGAGTCGCTGCGCGGCCGCGGCGCGCCGACGATCCTCACGCCGCATGGCGGCGAGCTGGCGCGGTTGCTCGACGCCGAGGGCGACGCCGTGAACGCGAAGCGGCTCGAGCACGCGCGCGCGGCGGCCGCCGAGGCCGAGGCGATCATCGTGCTCAAGGGCGACGACACGCTGGTCGTCGCGCCGGACGGCCGCGTCGCGGTGTCGCCGGGCGGGGTGCCGGCGCTGGCGACGGCGGGGACCGGCGATGTGCTGTCGGGCGTGATCGCGGCGCTTCTGGCGAAGGGGCTCGACCCGTTCGCCGCGGCGGCGGCCGGCGTCCTCTCCCACCTCCACGCCGGGGCGTCGGCGTCCCAGCGCCGCAGCCCGGACGCGGTGATCGCCTCCGACGTGATCGAGGCGCTCGGCCGCCCGCGCTAGTGGAGGATCAGCCAGACGCGGTACCGGCCGTCGATCAGCGACACCGCGAGCGTGCCCTGCGAGAGGCTCGCGCTCGGCAGGAACTGGGCGTAGAGGAGATCGACGACGACGGTCCGCCGCTGGATCCGCCGGCCGCACTCGTAGCGCACCTGGCCGCCGCGGCCCGCGTTGGGCCCCAGCGCCGCCGCCACGGCGCGTATGTCCGGCGCGTGCTTCGCGCCGAAGCGCTCCCTCGCGTGCGCGAGCGCGGCGTGCGTGGCGCCGGCGAGCGCGTCGGGCGGAAGGCGCTGCGCGTCGCGGGGGCAGCGCGGGTTGTCGTTGCCCCGGGCGCCGGGCTCGGAGGACCCGCCGCCGGCGACGGCGATCCCTGACCCCGCGGCGAGCAGCGCCGCGAGGCCGCCCGCGAGCACGCGGCGCCGCACCAACGACATGGCGACAGCGTAACCTCCCGCCCGCCGCATGCCCGCAGTTCGCGACATCATGGACACGCGCGTCCCGACGGTCCGCCCCGAGGACACCGTCGAGACCGTCGTCCACCTCATGGCCGACCAGGAGCTTCCCGCGATCCCGGTCGTCAACGACGGCGGGCGGTGCGTCGGGATCGTGACCGAGAGCGACCTCGTCATCGGCGACGACGAGCGCGACCTGCGCCTCCCGCACATGATCAGTTTGTTCGGCGGCGTGGTGTTCCTCGACAGCCTCAAGCGCTTCGAGGAGCGCCTCCAGAAGGCGACCGCCGCCGACGTCGAGCACATGATGACGGCCGACCCCGTCACCGTGGACGCGGACGCGGAGGTCCGCGACGCGGCGCGCCTGATGACCGAGCACAAGCACAACCGGCTCCCGGTGGTCGAGCACGGCCGGTACGTCGGCCTCGTCTCGCGCGCCGAGGTGCTCGAGACGCTCGCCGGCTTGTAGATGCCGCTGCGCGCGCTCGCCCGCGTGAACCTCGCGGCGATCGAGCGGAACTGCCGCGTGCTCGCGAGCGCCGCTTCCGGCGCCGAGCTGTGCGTCGTGGTGAAGGGCGACGGCTACGGGCACGGCGCTCCGCCGTGCGCCGCTGCCGCCGTGGCCGGGGGCGCGACGTGGCTCGCGGTCGCGAGCGCCGGCGAGGCGATGGACCTGCGCATGGCGGGGATCGAGGGGCGGCTGCTCGTGCTCGGCGCGATCTCGCCGGAGGAGCTGGACGTCGCGCTCGCGGCCGACGCCGACCTCGTCGCGTGGAGCGAGGCGTTCGCGGACGCCGCGCGCGGCGCGCGGCTGCACGTCAAGCTCGACACCGGGATGGGGCGGCTCGGGACGCGCGACGCCGACCTCGCGACCCGCCTTGCGGAGCGCGAGGAGGTCGTCGGCCTGATGACCCACTTCGCCACGGCGGACGAGCGGGGCGACGACTTCCTCGGCGAGCAGCTCGCGCGCTTCGAGGAGTGGGTGGCGCCGCTGAAGGAGGCGCGGCCGGAGCTCGTCGTGCACGCCGCCAACAGCGCGGCGACGCTGCGCGAGCCGCGTGCGCACCTCGACCTCGTCCGGTGCGGGATCGCGGTGTACGGGATGGACCCCTTCCACGAGGACCCCTCGGGGCACGGGCTCGAGCCGGCGCTGTCGCTGGAGTCCTACGCCGCGGCGGTGAAGGCGTGCGCGCCGGGGGAGAGCGCGGGGTACGGGCGGCGGTTCGTGGCCTCGGAGCCGACGACGCTCGCGACGATCCCGATCGGCTACGCGGACGGCGTGCGGCGGGGGCTGACGAACAACGCGGACGTGCTGATCGGCGGCCGGCGCCGGCCGCTCGTCGGCACCGTCTCGATGGACAACGTCACGGTCGAGGTCGGGGACGACGTCGAGGTCGGCGCGCCCGCCGTGCTGATCGGCGAGCAGGGAGGGGAGAGGATCCTCGCCGAGGAGCTCGCCCGCCGGCTCGACACGATCAACTACGAGATCACCTGCGGCATCACGTCGCGGGTGCCGCGGGACTACCACCGCGACGGGGAGCCGGCGTGACCGACGACCCGCTCCGCATCGCGCGCGAGGCGCTGGGCGAGGAGCGCGCGTGGCTCGTCGGCGGCGCGCTGCGCGACCGGCTGCTCGGGCGACCGGTCGACGACCTCGACCTGGTGGTCGACGGCGACGTCCGCTCGGCGGCGAAGCGCCTCGCCCGCGCCGCGCGCGGGCCGGCGTTCGAGCTGTCCGACGACTTCGGCGCGTGGCGCGTCATGGCGGCGGACCGCGGCTGGCAGGCGGACCTGTCGCCGCTGCGCGGAGGCTCGCTGGAAGCGGACCTCGCCCTGCGCGACTTCACGATCAACGCGATCGCGGAGCCGCTCGGGGGCACCGACGCGGAGCCGCTCGGCGGGACCGACGCGGAGCCGCTCGCCGCGAGCGACGCCGCGCCCCTCATCGACCCCTTCGGCGGCGCCGCGGACCTGGAAGCGAAGCGCCTTCGCGTCGTGGGCCCGCGCTCGCTCCCCGACGACCCGCTCCGCGTCCTGCGCCTCGCGCGCCTCGCGTGCGAGCTCGGGCTCGAAGCGGATGCCGAGGCCGTCGCGGCCGCGCGCGAGCACGCGCCCTCGCTCGAGCGCGTCTCGCCGGAGCGCGTCTTCGCCGAGCTCAAGCGTGTCGTGGTCGCGGAGCGCGCGCTCGACGGCCTCCACCTGCTCGACGAGATCGGCGCCCTCGGCGTCGTCCTCCCGGAGCTCACGGCGCTGCGCGGCATCGAGCAGACCGTCTACCACCACCGCGACGCCTACGGGCACACGCTCGAGGTCCTCGAGCGGACGATCGAGGTGCAGCGCGATCCCGCGGGCGTTCTCGGCGACGAGGCGCTCGGCACGCGCGTCCACGCCTTCCTCACCGAGCCGCTCGCCGACGACCTCGACCGCGGCGGCGGCCTGCGGCTCGGCGCGCTGCTGCACGACGTCGGCAAGGCGCACACGCAGACGCCGAACGCCAAGGGCGGTTTCGGCTTCCCCGGCCACGACTCGCTCGGCGCCGAGATGGTGCGCGCGGTCCTCACGCGCCTGCGCGCGGCCGAGCGCCTGCGCGCGCACGTGGCCGCGCTCACCCGCCACCACCTCAGGCCGGGCTTCCTCGTCCACGCGCGCCCCCTGCACGGCCGCGCAGTCCACGCCTACCTGAAGGCCGCCGACCCGGTCGGCGCGGACACGATCCTGCTCTCGATCGCCGATCGGCTCGCCACCCGAGGCCGCAAGCACGACGAGGCCATCGCCCGGCACCTCGACGTCGCGAAGGAGCTGCTCGGCCCCGCGCTCGACTGGCACGACCACGGCCCCGCGCCGGCGCTCATCCGCGGCGACGAGCTGGCGCGGGAGCTGGGGATCGAGCCGGGCCCGGTCCTCGGCCGGCTGCTCGCGGAGGTCGCCGAGGCGCAGTTCGCCGGCGAGGTCGCGACCCGCGACGAGGCGGTCGAGCTCGCTCGAAGTCAGCTGCGCGGGGCGTCCGGCTCCGCGGCCTGACGCCCGCGCGCGATCCTGCGCACCGCGGCCTCGGTGACGTCGGCGGCGGCCTTCACCGTGTCCCAGTCGAGGTTGTCGGCGACGTCGGTCGGCTGGTGGTAGTTCGTGGGCAGCTTGAAGTCATCGAAGGACGCGATCGTCGCCGTCCTGTAGCCCTTGCGCAGCGCGACGAGCGAGTCGCTGCCGAACGACAGCCAGTGCTCGCGGACGATCGGGACGCCGACGTCGTCGGCGGCGGCCGCGATCTCGTCCTTGAGCTCCTCGTCGTAGGGCCGCAGGAGGAGCATCCCCTCGCCCTCGAGCAGGATGAGGTGCGGCGAGCCGACGGTGTCGAGGACGATGAACTGCGTGCGGTCCTTCGGCAGCTCGTGCGCGTGGGTCTTCACGAACCCCGTCATGCCCTCCTCGAAGGACTCCTCCGAGCCCGTCGCGACGAGCAGCACCCGCACGCCCTCCACCGGCTCCTCGGAGAGCGCGCGGCCGACCTCGAGCATCGCCGCGACCGAGCTGAGGTTGTCGTTGGCGCCGGGCACGACGTCGCTGCGACCGATGTCGGCGAACGACAGCGCGCTGAGCCCGCTCATCACCGCGCCGGTCCGGCGCACGCGCTCGAGCCCGAGCAGCGAGCCCACGCCGACGAGGACCGGGCCCGCGATGACGGTCCACATGAGGCCCGGCCACTTGCGGCCCTTCTCGAGGAGGTCCGGGAACGTCCGGCCGTACCACCGCACGAGCGTGAAGTCGAAGGCCATGCCGGTGTGGGCGGCGTCGTGGTGGGTGACGATCGCGACCGTCCGGTCGGCGTCGGGGTCGCCCGCAACGGCGTACACGTTCCATGTCGTGCGCTTGGGGAGGAGCTTTCGCGTCCACTCCCGCCAGAGACCCAGCTCGTCCCAGATCCCGACCGACGCGACCGCGCCGACGAGCGTGCCGAGCACGCGGCGGCGGAGCAGGCCGGCGAGCGCGGCGGTGCCGGTGAAGATGCCGAGTGGCCACCAGTAGCCCCCGTGCGCCGGCTCCTCCTCGATCGTCGGCTCGTAGCCGATCTCGCGCCTCCGCCCGGCGATCCACTCGGCGGAGCGCCGCTCACCCTCCGACGCGGAACCGCGCTCCCACGACTCGAGAGTGCGGACGATCTGCTCCAGCTCTTCGCGGCGGTCCGGCATGGCGAGCGCGGGAGGGTACAGTCCGCCACCATGCCCGCGGATCCGGATTGCCTCTTCTGCAAGATCGTCGCCGGGGACCTGCCCGCCACCGTCGTGGACTCGGACGACCGGACGATCAGCTTCATGGACATCAA
>DASZDF010000749.1:0-4496 GCA_035942275.1 Solirubrobacteraceae bacterium
TGGTGGCCGTGCTGGGGCGGCTGTCGGCCTGGAAGGGCCAGGACGTGCTGATCCGCGCGGTCGCGCAGCCGCGGCTGCGCGACACCGTCGCGCTGGTGTGCGGCGCGCCGTGGCCGGGCGAGGAGCGGCGCGAGCGCACGCTGCGCGAGCTCGCGGGCCAGCTCGGGATCGCCGACCGCGTCCGCTTCCTCGGCTTCCGCGACGACCTCGACGTCGTGCTCGGGGCGGTCGACGCCGTCGTCGTCCCCTCGGCGCAGCCGGACCCGCTGCCCAACGCGGCGCTGGAGGCGGCGGTCGCGGGCCGCTGCGTGGTCGCCGCCGCGCACGGCGGGCTGCCCGAGATCCTCCGCGACGGCGAGACTGGCCTGCTCGTCACGCCCGACGACCCATGGGCGCTCGCGACCGCGCTCGCGGGCCTCGACGCCGCGACCGCGGAGCGGCTCGGCCGCGCCGCTGCCGCCGACGTCGCGGACCGCTTCGCGCCCGAGCGGCTGATCGCCGGCGCTCAGGACCTCTACGAGGAAGTGCTCCCCGCCTAGTACAGGCTGGCCTGGCCCGAGGCGACGATGCCCGCCACCGCGGCGACGACGCCGAGCACGGCACACCCGGCGAGCGCCAGCGGGGTCGAGCGCCGGCGGTCGGCCTGGAGGACGATCAGCGCGGCGATCGCGCCGCCGGCCAGGCCGCCGAGGTGCCCGCCGATCGAGATCCCCGGATAGAAGAACGTGAACAGCAGGTTGATGACGAGCAGGCCGAAGATCGGCGACTGGGAGATCGGGATCCCGCGGTCGCGGTAGACGATCACGAGCGCGCCGATCAGCCCGTAGACCGCGCCCGACGCGCCGACCGTGAAGGCGTCGGGCGACAGGAGCAGCGCGCCGAACGACCCGGTCAGCAGCGAGGCGAGATAGACGGCCGCGAACTTCACGTGGCCGAACACGGGCTCGACCGCCTGCCCGAGGAAGTACAGGACGATCATGTTCAGGATCAGGTGGATCGGGCTGCCGTGCAGAAAGCCGCTCGAGACGATCCGCCACCACTCGCCGTCGTTGACGAGCGGCCCGAAGAGCGCCCCGTTCTCGTAGACCTCGCCCTGCTGCGCGCGCCCGCCGCCGGCGGCGATCACCTGCGCGAAGAAGATCGCGGTGTTGATCGCGATCAGCCCGTACGTCACGCGCGGCTCGACGACCAGCGAGCGCGCCGTGCGGACCTTCGTCTTCTGCCCCGCGCAGTCCGGGCAGCGCATGCCGACGGGCGTCGGCGTCATGCAGTCGGGGCAGATCGGGTTGCCGCACGACGAGCACGAGACGCCCGTCTCGCGCGAGGGATGCCGGTAGCAGGGGGCCACGCAGGCGAAGCTAGCAGCGCTACGACATGCGGACGGCGAAGTACGGCGCCGTCGTCGGCTCGGGGCTGCCGCCGCGAGGCTCGTCGGTCACGAGGACCTGATCGACGCGGTCGCTCGCCCCCGGGACGTCCACGGACGCGCTGCCGTCCTTGTCGACCGTGAACAGCGCGTCGGTGGGCTCCGGGTCCTCGCCGAAGCGCTGCGTCCACACCTGATACACGCGGCCCTCGGGCGGCTGGTCCATGCCCTCGACCTTCAGGGTCCCGTGGCCGTCGTCGACGCGCATCTCGACGTCACCGCACGCGCGGATGCACTGGCCCTGGTACACGGGCGCCTCGTCGTCCTGCAGCACGGCGACGCCGATCCCGACGCCGGCCAGCACGAGGACGCACGCGGCGGCCATCGCCGGCAGCGGGCGCATCGTCAGGAAGCTGAAGCGGCTGCGGCGCTCCGGCCGTTCGACGCGCCGGCGCTCGCGGGCCTCGGCCTCGACGACGCCCATGATGCGCTTGCGCAGCGCGGGCGGCGGCGCCACGGGCTCGGCGGCGGCGGGCAGCGCGTCGACGACCGGGCGCAGCGCGGCGAGGTCGGTGCGGCAGAGGTCGCACGTCTCGAGGTGGGCCTCGAAGCGCCGGGTCTCCGCGGCCGTCAGCGCGCCGAGGGCGTAGGCGGCGACGTCCGAGCCGCAGCCGTCGGTGTGGGTGTCCATGTTCACGCCCATGCCTCCGCCGCTCCTTCTCCGAGGACGCCGCGCAGCTTCTCGAGGCCCAGTCGCATCCTGCCCTTCACGGTACCGAGCGGGGTGTCCAGCATCTCCGCGATCTCGGAGTGCGTGAAGCCGCCGAAGTACGCCAGCTCGATGACCTTCAGCTGGTCGGGCGGCAGCACGCCGAGCGCCTCGCGCACCTCGCCGGCCTCGCTGCGGCGGGCGGCCTCCGCATCGGTGCGCTCCGGCGCCTCGAAGCGCTCCTCGATGCCCTCGCCGCTCGCGCGGCGCTTGTCGTGCACGGACGAGCGGCGCAGCGCGTCGATCGCGCGGTTGTGGACGATCCCCAGGACCCACGTGCGGACGCTGCCGCGCGCGCCGTCGTACCGCGAGCCGGCGCGCCACAGGCTGAGGAAGGCCTCCTGCACGACGTCCTCGGCCGCGTTGCGCTTGCCGACCATCCGGTAGGCCAGGGAGAACGCCGCGGTGCTGTGGCGGTCGTAGATGACGCTGAACGCCGCGGAGTCGCCGTCGCGCACGAGGTCCATGAGGTCCTCGTCGGCGAGGCCGGTGAGCGTCGCGGCGGTGGGTTTCGCGGATCGGCGGAAGGGGGCCATGGTCCGCTGTGTTCCTACGGGGCTCGCGGGCCCCTGGATCAGCGGCGCAGCGCCCGGCGGACCGGGTTGCTCTGCTTGGCCTTCTGGCGGGCGCGCAGCAGGATGAGCCCGGTGGCCGCGCCGGCGCCGGCGGCGACGACCCCGCCCGCGTACGCGAGACGGGCCCAGTTGCGCGGGTCGGCGATCGCCTCGAGCTCCCACGACTCGAGCTCGTCGACGGCGGCGTCGGTCATGCGCTCGAACCGCGACTCGAGGCGGTCGGTGAGGCCGCTCGGCGGCTCGATCGGCGTGAGCGCACGCCGCAGGAGGCTCTCGAAGTCCATCGACTCGGTCATGTCTGCTCGCCCTTCACGATCTCCTCGAGCTGCTTGATCGCCCGGTGTATCAACACCTTCGTCGCGCCGTCGGAGCGGCCGAGCGCTCGCGCGATCTCGCGGTTGTCCATGCCGAGGGCGAAGCGCATGATCAGCGCCTCCCGCCGGTCGCCGGGCAGCTGCTGGACGCCCTCGAGGATGCGCTTGAGCTCGTCGCGGCCCTCGACGAGGTCCTCCGTCGTGTGGACGGCGCTGAGCAGCGACGTGTCGTCGAGGTTCGTCTGGGGCTTGCGGCTGCGGTCGCGGAAGTGGTTGGCGGCGAGGTTGTGCGCGATGCGGATGAGCCAGGGGCGCAGCGGCCGGCCGTTGGACTCGCGCTGCGCGCGCTCGAAGTGCCGGTAGGCCTGGAGGAACGTCTGGGTGGTGAGGTCCTCGGCGTCGTGGTGATTGCCGACGCGGTAGTAGGCGTACGAGTAGACGTCGCGCAGGTGCGCCCGGTAGAGCTCGGTGAACTCGCGGTCGAGCTCGTGCTTGGGCTTCGTGGCGGCCACGCCATGGCGATCCTACGCCGCTGCGGAGTGCCTGTCCGCTCGCCGGGCCTGCTTGAGCGCGCGCTCGAGGGTCTTCGCGAACGCCGGGTCCTCGGATGCGACCGACCCGTCGTTCCTCACGGTGGCCACCGTCGTGCCCCTGCGCGCGAACCGCGCGACGCCGCCGGGGCCCGCGAAGAGCACGACGTCGGCCTCGCCGGGCTTCGCGCTGCTGTCGATGCCGGCGGTCCGCAGGCTCTGCTGCAGCGCGGGGGCCCTGCCCACGATCGCCGCGGTGCGGATCGGCGGCGCGCCCCCGAGCCACTCCCACTGGAGGGCGACGCAGGGCCAGATGCGGTCGGTGACGGCCTGGGCGAGCTGCTTCGACGGGTTCTCGACCGTGGGGTAGGTGAGCGGGCGGCCCGCGCGGATCGTGACCTTGTGCGGGCGGATGCGCCAGCCCCTGCGGACGGCCTCGGTGCCGATGACCGCGAGCGGGACGATCGGCGCTCCGGACTCGAGCGCGAGGCGGCCGACGCCGCGCTTCGGGGTGCCGAGCCCGCCAGGCCGGATGCGGGTGCCCTCGGGGAAGATCAGGACGGCGTCGCCGCGGTCCAGGATCTGCCGGGCCGTCTCGAGCATCTCCTGGTCGGAGGCGCCGCGGTCGACCGGGAACGCGCCGAGCGCGTTGAGGAACCACGCCTGGAGCCGGTTCGCGAACAGCTCCTTCTTCGCGACGTAGTAGACGGGGCGCCGCGTCATCGTGCCGAGGACGAACGGGTCGAGGAACGAGCGGTGGTTGGCGGCGAGCAGCAGCGGGCCGCTCTGCGGGATGTGCTCGCGGCCGATCCGGTTCAGGCGGAAGTAGATGCGGAAGAACGGCTGTAGCACCGCTCGGACGACCCAGTAGACGACCGGGTTGACGCCCTTCGTGCGGGCGCGCTCGTGGAGGGCGGCGGTGTCGGTCACGCAGGTCGATAC
>DASZDF010000750.1:0-2911 GCA_035942275.1 Solirubrobacteraceae bacterium
GGCGACACCGCGCCCGCGACCCGCGGGAGGACGCGGACGAGGTAGTCGCGGTACATCCTCCGGAACGGCGCCCAGGTGGGCTGACTGAACTCGAGGATCACGAGCCGTCCCCCAGGTCGGGTCACGCGCGCGAACTCGCGCAGACCCGCATCGGGATCGACCAGGTTGCGCAGCCCGAAGCCGATGGTGACCGCGTCGAAGATCGCGTCCGGGAACGGCAACCGCAGCGCGTCGGCGTTCACCCGCGCGACCCGGTCGACGTGCCCCGCGGCCAACATCCGCAGGGAGAGGTCGACCGCGACCACGCCCGACGCGCCCTGCTCGAGCAGTTCGCGGGCGAGGACGCCGGTGCCGGCCGCGGCGTCGAGCACGAGGCTGCCGACCGGCTGTGCGGCCCGCGCGGCGACCCTGCGCCAGCCAGCGTCCTGGCCGAGCGAGACGATCGTGTTGGCGAGGTCGTAGCGCGGGGCGACGCGGTCGAACATCGCCTGGACGAGGGCCGCGTCCTTGCCTTCGCGACCCGCCGCTGGCAGCGGTGACGCGGCCGCGCCGCGGTCGTCGGCGGCGCCCACGCGCGCAGCCCGCGGGGCCGTGCCCCCTCCGATGTCGGCTCGCCCCACGGCGGTACAGTCGCGGCGCGGGACAGCCGATGCAAGTGCGTCATCGGCCAGGGAGGTGTCATGCCGCGGGCGTACTGTCACGACTGCGGCGCGGAGGTCCCCGTCGGCGACGATGGACTCTGCTTCCTCGGACACCCGGTCGGCATCGCGGACGACGCCCTGAGCGGCGATCAGGCGAGCGCCGACCCGACCAGCGCCGACCAGGGTGACGCGGACCTCGCTGCCCTCGAGGCCGCGGTCGCCGAGTACGGCGACGCGCCGGCCGACCCCGACGACGCGATCGCGGCGTTCGAGGACGTCGATGATCGTCCGGAGCCGTTGTTCGCCGACGTGTCCGCTTCGAGCCCGGACGCGAGCGCGCTCGAGGCCGAGCCGCTGTTCGCCGCCCCCGCGGGCGGCGACGTCGCGGAGGACGAGGCTGCGATGGACGAGCCGTCGACGTCCGAAGGTGGGCTCGACGAGTTCGACGCCGGCAGCGCCGACGGTGCGATCGCCGTCGAACCCGAGGAGACGCTCGGGTGGCCCGAGGTCCCCGAGGGGGCGGGCGAGGGCGCTGACGAGGTCGAGGACGACGGGTCGCCGCCACAGCGACCGACGGCCGGCGTCGACCTCATGTTCCTCACTGCCCCCGACCCCGTGATCGAACCCGAACCGACGCTCGGCTGGCCCGACGCGCCCGAGGCCGAGCCAGCCGTCGTCGACGGCGCGGAACCGGCTGCTGACGACGAGACCGAGCCCGCAGCGCAGGAACCTGCGGCCGGGTGGGATGAGGTCGCGGCCGGGGCGGCGGCCGAGGAAGAGTTCGCGGCCGCAGCGGCGGACGACGGTGAGGTCGCGGCCGCAGCGGCGGACGACGATGAGGTCGCGGCCGCAGCGGCGGACGACGGCGCCTGGGAAGCGTGGAAGGAGCCCGTCCCGGCCCCGGCGTCGTGGGTCTCCCCCACGGATGTCCCCGCCGAGCCCGCCGCCGAGGTGACCCCGCTCGAAGCGGCGGCGGCCGACGCAGCCAACGTGACGAGCGACGTCAACGACGAGTTCGAGTGGTTGTCCAGCGACGGCGAAGCCGAGCCCCAGGCTGCGCCCGAGGTCGACCCGGCCGCCGAGATCCCCGCGTTCGCGCCGCTCCAGGCCGACGACGTCGACGCCGGCTGGGACGATGAGCCCGCGGGAGCGGTCGACCCGGAACCCGCCCCGCCGCCGCCCGCGCCCGAACCCGAACCCGCGCCACCCCCGCCGGCCGCAGCCGAACCGGTCATCGACCTGTCACGGTTCACCGCGCGCCCGCCCGCGGGGCGCGGTCGTCGCCGCCGCTGACGGACACCCTCCGCGGTCGGGAGCACCACCGCGAGGCTCGTACAGTTGAGCTGTCCAGCGACAACGAGCCGCGGTGGGAACGGAACCAGCAGAAGCAGCGGACGCCGCGCTCGCCGCGGTCCTCCTGCCACGCCCCGAGGGTCGCGACCCGCAGCTGCTGACGCGCGCGCAGCTCGCCGAGCGGACCGGGATCGCCGAGGTCGTGCTCGCTGCGGTCGAGCGCGAGGGACTCCTGACCGCGCAACAGACACCTGACGGTCCGCGCTACGCGCCCGAGGAAGCGGACGCGGTCCGAGCCGGCCTCGCCCTGCTCGAGCAGGGCGTCCCGCTCGGCGACCTGCTCGCGCTCGCACGCGAGTTCGACGCCGCGCTCAACACGTTCGCCGAGCACGCGGTCGAACTCTTCGCGCGGTACGTGCGCGACCCCGCGCAGGTCACCGCGAGCTCGAACGAGGAAGCCGCGAGCCGCGTCGTCGCGGCACTCGAACGGATGCTGCCCGCGACCGGGGACCTGGTGTCGCACCGTTTCCGCGCGCTCCTGCTCGCCAGCGCGCGACGGCGCCTCGACGACCCGACGGGGGCCTGACCGTGGCCGCGGTCGAGGTGCGCACCGAGCCGGTCGACAGCGGCGTCGCGCTGCTGGACCACGTGCTCGACGAGCGCTCGCTCGTCTGGACGCGCGGCGGCGACGGCGTCGTCGGGCACGGCGAGGCCGCCCGCATCGACGCGGGCCTCGGCCCGGACCGCTTCGCACGCGCCGCCGCAGAGCTCGACCGCGTGTGGTCGTCCCTGCGCCGTGACGCGACCGACCCGCACCGCCTCGTCGCGTTCGGCAGCTTCACGTTCGACCCGCGTTCGACCGGTTCCGTCGTCGTCGTGCCGAGCCACACGGTCGCGCGCCGTGCGGGCGAGGCGTGGCGCACGGTGATCGGGGCGATCGCCGCCCCGGCACCGGCGCGCGTGACCGTCCTCCAGGG
>DASZDF010000751.1:0-8182 GCA_035942275.1 Solirubrobacteraceae bacterium
GCCCAGGGCTGGTTCGGCACGTGCCACGTCGGGTTGACCTGCTTGCTCTGGATGCGGAACAGGCCGGACGGCGTGTCGAAGCCCGCCTGGCCGATCGCGATGTCGTACGTCCGCGCGTGGCGAAGCCGCTTGAAGAGACGCAGGACGAGGTGGTCGCGGTCGATGGTGAGCACGGTGTTGTACTGCCGGCGGACGTCGCGCGTGCGGACCTCCGGCCGGTCGGGGTTGAGCTTCGCCTGGACCTCGCGGTGCAGCGCCGGGTCGGCGAGCAGCCGGTCGATCACCCGCGCCAGCTCGTGTTCGTTGATCGTGCGCCCGATCTTCCCCTTGCGCAGGAAGACCTCGGTCAGCGTGATGCGGACGCTCGCGTCCCTCGGCTTCTTGGAGACGTCCGCGTCGATGCGCTCGGCGAACGCGCGGACGCGCTTCTCCGAGTGCTTCAGCGCGAGGCCGACCTCGATGTTCGGGCCCTTGTCCCGCCCCTCGTAGTACGCGCGCTTCGCCGTGCGCAGCGGGTCGAAGGTGAGCTTCGCCTCCTCGGCCGTCAGGTCGAACTGCTTCCCGCCGGCCCGCACGACGACGGGCCGCGAGACGTGCTCGCGCAGCGCGAGGTCGAGCGTCTGGGAGGCCTGCTCGACGCTCTGGCCGCCGACGTCGATCCCGCCGGCCTTCACGCCGGGGGCGATGATCTGGCGCTGCTCGAGCGGCGGCTCCTCCTGCGCGTGTGCAGGCGCCGTTGCAAGCGCGGCGAGCAGGCAGGAGAACGCGGTCAGGCGCCGAAGGCTCATCGTCCCGAGCGTACCCGGGCGCCGCGCCCCGCTCGCAAGACGGCTTTCAGCTACGCGGCGATCGGCTCGACGGGATCGCGCCCGTCGAGCGCGCCGGCCCCGTGCTCGACGAAGAACTCGTCGATGAACCGCCACGTGGTGCGCTCGGCGGAGCGGCCGGCGAGGACGCCGAGGTGACCGCCGGGCGCGGTCTCCAGCCGCACTGCCGGGCTGTTGGGGAGCAGCTCGCCGACGTGGTGGACCGCGGGCTCGGGAGCGAGCACGTCGCTCGTCCCCGCGACCGAGAGCACCGGGACGCGCACGTCGGCGAGGTCGATCTCCTGGTCGGACAGGACCATGTGCCCGTCGGCCAGGTCGTTGACCCGGAAGAACTGGTGGTAGAGCTGGCCGAAGGTCCGCCCCGGATAGGCGTACATGCGCGCCATGAAGCTGTCGACCGCCTCGACCTGCGCGAGCCATTCGCGGTCGTGCAGGTGGGTCGCGATCGCCAGCGGCTTCGTGATCTCCCTGTCGATCGAGGTGAGCTGGAACGCGCGGCGCACGAGCGGCGACGGCGCGCCGCCGAGCGCGCGGTAGACCTGGGTCAGGACCGCCCCGCCGGTCAGGTTGGCGATCGGGCGGATCGGCGCCATCAGCCGCACGCGCGTGAAGTCGAACGGGCTCGCGACGAGCGCCGCGGAGTTGACGGGCAGCGTCTCGTCGCCGGCCACCGAGAGCAGCGACATGATCCCGCCGAGGCACCAGCCGACCACCTGGACCGGCGCGCCGCCGGCGTCGTCGCTGACGCGGCGCACCGCGGAAGGGATGACCTCCTCGACCCAGTGCTCGAGGCCGAGCTCGCGGTCGGAGTAGGAGATCGGGCCGTAGTCGACGAGGTACGTCGGGTGGCCGAGGCGCAGGAGGTGCTCGGCGAGGCTGTGCCCGCGACGGAGGTCGAAGCAGCGCGCCGGGGCGGCCAGCGGCGGCACGAGCAGCACCGGCAGCGCACGGTCCGGCGTGCCCTCGGACCGCAGGTAGCGGAAGACCGTGCACTTCGCCTGCTCGTGGATGATCCTCGCCGGCGTCGGGCGCAGGTCGGCGATCCCGCCGCGGAACAGCTTGTCGAAGAGGTTCGCGGCGGCGTCGGAGACCTGGTCGGGGCGAGGCGGGGTCGGGAGCATCACGGTCGCCAACGAGGCTACCGCGCGTTTCGTGCGGCAACCCACTCCGCGACGCGGTCGCTCGCGGTCTTCAGCTTGCGGAAGTACGTCGCGCGGGACAAGTGGAGCGCGTGGGCGGCGGACTCGTGGCTTCCGCTCGGGTCGAGGTAGCCGCGACGGATGACGTCGCGCAGCAGCTGCTCCTCCGCGCCGTCGCCGAACGCGGCCGCGGTCGCCTGCTCGAGCGCGGCGCGCACCGACGCGGCCCGCTCGTCCGGCTCCTCGCCCCGCGCCAGCGGCGACGACGCCAGCTCCGTCGGCCGGTCGAGGGCCTTCAGCGCGGCGCGCACCGCATCGGCGTCGACCGGCGTGGCCTCCGGCGCTGGCAGCCCGAGCTCCGCGTACACCGAGCGCACGATCCCGCCGATCATCCCGCCCGCGCCGTGGTCGAGGATCCAGCACTCCATCGTCCCGTACTCGCCGACGAAGTCGATCTCGGGGATGTGCCGCGCCTTCGCGCGCGTCGCGAACTCCACCGCGGCCGCGTTGTCGGGGTCGATCGGCAGGTACGACCAGCGCGGGTTGCGCAGCCCGGAGCGCAGGACGATCGCGAGGTTCGCCAGCGCGAGCACCGGCGAGCTGACGTCGCCCTCGCGCGCGGCCGAGATGTCGATCGCGTCGCGCCAGACGACGGCCTGGCCGCCGGGCGCGTGCTCGCGGGCGTGCGCGAGCCACGGGCCGAGGATCGGGTCATCGACCGCCGCGTCGGGCGCGCTCTCCGGCGTCGCCGCGTAGCAGTAGCCGCACAGCTCGTCCTCGCCGTCGCGCACGAGCACCGCGCGGCCGGGCGCGCGGCGGAGCAGCTCCTCGGTCGCGACCCACCAGTCGTCGAACCCCGGGCCGCCGGCGTGCCGGCGCGAGAGACGATCGCGCAGGCCGGGCAGGTCCTCCGGGCGCAGCGCGTCGACGCGCAGGCCGATCGCTCCCTCGGCGCCGAGCCCCCAGCGAAGCGCCGGGTTCTGGACGAGGTCGGCGAGGTCGGTCATCAGCCGCAGCTCGCCGGCGGCCGCCCGTCCGTGGAGGTGGTCGGCGATCCGGCGGCGCAGCTCGCGCTCGTGCTCGGGGCGGCGGCGCACCAGGTCGGCGCGGACCGCCTTGCGGACGAGGTCGTGCAGCGCGATCCCGTCGGCGACCGGCTCGGCGAACGTCAGGGAGCGCAGCCACGCGTGCGCCGCCTCGCCGTCGACGCCGGGCAGCGCGTCGGCCAAAAGGCGCGGCGTCACCACGCGCGCGATCCCGGCGACCGCGAGCGCCTCCGGCTCGCCGCCGCCGAGCTCGGGCTCGGTCAGGCGGCGGAGGATCGCGCGGACGAGGTCCGGCCGCTCGCCGACGTACTCCGGGCGCCACCCCCCGCCGAGCGCGGCGCCCGCGCCGAGCGAGAGCGCGAGCGGCGAGCCCTGTGCCCACTCGAGCAGCGCTTCCAGCGCGGCGTCGTCCTCGATCCCGTGCGCTCGCGCGAGCGCGCTGGCGTCGCCGGTCCCCATCGGCTTCAGCTCGAGCTCGACGGTGACCCGCTCCCAGCCGCCCTGGAACCACTCGGGGTCGGGCTTGCGCCGCCCGGCGAGGACGACGAGCGCGCCGCTCGGGAGCGACGGGAGGAAGCGGCGGCGCAGCCAGCCCGCGATAGCGGTCATCCGCTCGTAGGTGTCGAAGAGGACGAGCGGCCGCGGCGCGGACGCGACGCCGACCAGCACCTCCTCGAGCTGGTCGGGGTCGGGCGCGATCTCGCGCCCCTCGATCAGGAACGGCCCGCGCCCGCGCCGCTCGGCGCGCCGCGCCAGCTCGCGCAGCAGCGTGCTCTTGCCGATCCCGCCCGGGCCGTGGACGAGGACGACGTTCGCCGGGGGGTCCTCGCCGAGCAGCGCGTCGAAGAACGCGAGCTCCCGCTCGCGGCCGACGAACAGGTCGCGATCGCGGTCGGCGAGGCGATCTCCGAGCGTGGCCATGCGGCGATCATGGCCGATCAGGCCGCCCGCTGTGAAGGCCTGGCGCCGAACGCGAGGAGCAGCGTCGCCACCTCGTCGGCCGCCTCGATCTGCGGGCAGTGGCCGACGCCGGGCAGCAGCTCGTACGTCGTGTCCGGCAGCGCGGTCGTGACCGCGTCGGCGCCGCGGTGCGTGACCATGCGATCGCGGTCGCCCCAGACGAGCAGCACCGGACAGCGGATCCGCTCGAGCCGGAACGGCTGCTCGAGCTCCGGCAGCAGGCGCCTGCCGTTGTCGAGGATCCGGTGGACGCTGGCGCGGTCGCGGTGGTGGTCGGTGAAGGCGCGGACGACCTCGCGCGCCGCCTTGCGCGGGCTGGCGAACGCGAGCTGGCGGTACGCGGTCCCGACCGCGGCGCGCAGCACGGGCTCGGGCAGCGGGACCGGCTTGGCGAGGATCCAGCGCACGATCGGGTCGCGCTCGATCAGGGCGAACCAGCGCGGCATGTCGAGGCCGGCGGGCGAGACCGGCACGATCCCGGCGAGCGGCAGGTCCTCGCGCTCGCCGGCCCGCAGCGCGAGCGCGCCGCCGAGCGAGTTGCCGCCGAGGACGACGGGCTCGCCTCCTCCCTGCTCGTGCGCGTACCCGACCGCGGCGGCCGCGGCGGCGTCGAGCTGCGGGAGGACGGGGCCGTCGGCGAGCGGGTCGGCGGTGCCGAAGCCGGGGAGGTCGATCGCCAGCGCGCGGCGCTCGGCGCGCGCGAGCCGGTCGAGGACGTAGCGCCAGGTGTCGGCCGAGTCCGCGAAGCCGTGGAGCAGGACGATCGGCGGGCCGTCCCCCTCCAGCTCGAGCGCGCGCGTGCGGCAGCCCGCGAGCTCCAGGCGGTGCTCGACGAGCGGCTGCATCAGGCGCGCACCAGCGCGACGGTCGCGGCCGCCGAGGCGAAGGCCACGAGCGCGGCGATGAGCAGGATGTCGTCGAGCGCGCCGACGAAGCCGGCGTGCACGGCGTCGCGCAGCTCGGGCGGCACGCGGCTCAGCGGGATCGACGCGAGGTACGCGCCCTCGTCCGGCGCGTCGCCCGCGACGCCCGACGCGAGCCGCGACTGGAAGACCGCGCCGAGCCCCGCGATCCCGGTCGCGATGCCGACCTGGCGGAACGTGCTGTTGATCCCGCTCGCCATCCCCGCCTCCCGCGGCTCGACGACGCCCACCGCGACGGAAGCGATGATCGGGTTCGTGCAGCCGACCCCGGCGCCCGCGACGATGAACCCGGGCAGCAGCGCCGTCCAGTCGGACTCCGGCGTGACGTTGCGCATGAGCAGCAGGCCGAGGCCGACGAGCGCGAGGCCGATCCCGAAGAACACGCGCGCGGGGCCGCCCTCGGCCAGCCGCGCGGTGACCGGCGCCACCGCGAAGCTGACGAGCGTCGTCGGCAGGAAGCGCAGGCCCGCCTCGAGCGGGCTGTAGCCGAGCTGGTTCTGGATGTAGAGCGTGAGGTACAGGAACATCGCGAACATCGCGGCCGACAGGCCGAACGCCGCGATCGAGACGCCGTTGAACGAGCGGTTGCGGAAGAGGGCGAGGTCGAACGTCGGGTCCTTGACACGCAGCTCGATCGCGACGAACGCGAGCAGGAACGCGAGGCTCTCGAGCAGGCAGAAGACGATCAGCCCGCTCCCCCACCCCTCCTCGTTGCCGCGGACGAGCGCGAAGACGAGCAGGAACAGCGCCGCCGAGAACGTCGCGGCGCCGAGCCAGTCGATGCTGCGCGTCCGCTGGTCCTTCGATTCGGCCACGAACCGCAGCGTGATGAAGACCGCGAAGGCGCCGATCGGGACGTTCAGGAAGAAGATCGACTCCCACCCGAGGTGCTCGGTGCACAGGCCGCCGACGAGCGGCCCGACCGCGACCGCTGCGCCGATCGTCGCGCCCCATGCGCCGATGGCCGTCGCGCGCTCGCGGCCGACGGGGAACGCCTGCGCGATGAGCGCGAGCGCCGTCGCGAACATCGCCGAGCCGCCGACACCCTGGAGCGCCCGCGAGACGTTGAGCGCGGTCGGAGACCGCGAGATCCCGCACAGGATCGAGGCGACCACGAACACGACAAGGCCGGCGGTGAACACGCGGCGGCGGCCGATGCGGTCGCCGAGCGAGCCGGCGAGGAGGAGGAACGCGGCGAGGGCCAGCGCGTACGCGTCCACGACCCACTGGAGGTCGGAGAAGCTGGCCTCGAGGTCGGTGCGCAGCTCGGGCAGCGCGACGTTCACGATCGTGATGTCGAGCAGCAGCATGAACGTCGCGGTGCAGACCGCCGCGAGGGTCCACCACCTGTTCTCGCGCATGGGCGGGCATCATCCACTGCCGTGGAGACCGAAGAGGCACGACCGCACCTTCCCGACGGACTGCTGAACGCGCTGCGCGCGGAGCCGACGCGGGCGCCCGAGGTGCTCGCGCTCGCCGCGGCCGATCGGCACGGGCCGGCGGCGGCGGAGTGGGTGGCCGAGCGCGGCGGCGGCGACCCGGCGAAGCTGGCGAAGGCGGCCAAGCGATCGCACGCGCGGCTCGCGCGGTTCAGCGGCGCCGCGACCGGCGTCGGCGGCTTCTACACCGTCGTGCCCGACCTCGCCCTGATGCTGTGGATCCAGTCGCGGATGGTGTTCTGCATCGCCGCCGCGCACGGCTTCGACCCGCGCGACCGGATGCGCCCGGCGGAGCTGCTCGTGCTCTGGAACCTCTTCCCGGACCCGCCCACCGCGCGCGACGCGCTCGACGGCACGTCCGGCCCCCTCGCGGTGTCGGCGACGAAGCACCGGCTCGACAAGGGGACCGAGGAGAAGGTGACCGAGAGGCTCATGCGCGCGGCCGCCCAGCACGGCGCGAAGCGCCTCGGCGGGAAGCTGATCCCGGGCTTCGCGGTCTTCTTCAACTCGATCGGGAACGAACGAGCGACGCGCGCGCTGGCCGACGACGCGATCCGCTTCTACGGGGGCTGATCCGTCCTCGCGGCGACCTATCTTCAGCGCCGTGCTGGTGCGGGACTTCAGCGAGGGGCAGGAGGTCGACCGACTCGAGGCGGAGCTGCGCGAGCTGCTCGCGACGATCCGCGAGCCGTACCTCGTCGCGCTGCTCGACCGCCTCTTCGGCAAGGGCTCGCCGACGTGGGAGCGCTTCCGGGTCGCGCCCGCCGCCAAGCGCCTCCACCACGCCTACCGCCACGGGCTGCTCGAGCACTGCCTGACGGTCGCGCAGGGGGTGAGCGCGATCAGCGCGACGTTCCCCGGCATCGACCGCGACGTCGCCGTCACGGGGGCGCTGCTGCACGACATCGGCAAGCTCGAGGCCTACGCGGCCGACGACCTGACCGACCTCGGCCGGCTGCAGGGCGAGATCTCGCTCGGCTACTACCGCGTGCGCCGCGAGATCGAGGACCTGCCCGGCTTCCCACCGGCCCTCGCCCAGGCGGTGCTCCACATCATCCTCAGCCACCACGGCTCGCTCGAGCACGGGTCCCCCGTCCGCCCGTGCACGCGCGAGGCGACCCTCGTGCACTTCGTCGACAACCTCGGCGGCCGGCTGGGGTCGTTCGACCGCCTGGAGAAGGAGCTGCCGGACGGCGCGTCGTGGTCGGCGTACGACCACGCGATCGGCGCGGGGGCGTACTTCGGTGCGCGCCCGCCAGAGCAGGTCCGCGACGCGGCCTGACGAAGCTCGTAGAAGCAGGGTCTCGCGGCTGTTGACAAACGTTGATATCTTTTGTCAACAGCGATGACGGCTCTCTTCCCGCGCCCACTGCTCGCGACGCGCGCCGACAGCGCGCTGTACGTCGTGCGGCCGGCGGTCGACGACCCGCTCCGACGCGCGCTGCGACTCGGAAGGAACGTCCTGATCGTCGGCGACCACGGGTCCGGCCGCACGAGCCTGCTTCACGCCCACGCGCGGGAGCTGCGGGAAGGCCACCGGACCGTCGTCTACATCGACGGGCGGGCGCCCGATGCCGCGGCGGACATCGTGCGCGCGGTGGGGCTCGCGATCGAGGACCAGGGGCATCCGCCGCGCGCGATCGGCCGGCCGGCGGCGGACGAGGAGGGCGTGCTCGGCGCGCTCCGCCAGCTACCGGATGCTCGCGACGCGATCGTGCTCCTGGACGACCCGTCGCCCGACGACGCCTTCGAGCTGTTCGGCCGGCACCGCGACCGTCTCTGGGAGACCGACTACACGTGGGTCGTCGCCACGACACCCGAGGGCGCTGCGCTGCTTGCCGCGCCGCC
>DASZDF010000752.1:0-1635 GCA_035942275.1 Solirubrobacteraceae bacterium
GCTGCGGGAGGCCGAGCGCGACGACGTGAAGGGGATCGTCTTCGACCTGCGCTCGAACCCGGGCGGGCTCGTCGACGAGGCGCGGCTCGTCGCGAGCGCGTTCCTCGAGGAGGGCGAGATCGTCACGACGCGGGGCCGGACCGTCGACGAGCAGGTGTATCGCGCGACCGGCGATCCGGTCGCACCGAAGACGCCGCTCGTGGTGCTCGTCGACCGCGCGAGCGCGTCGGCGTCCGAGATCGTCGCCGGCGCGCTCCAGGATCGCGGGCGCGCGCGGCTCGTCGGCACGCGGACGTTCGGCAAGGGCGTCTTCCAGTCGGTCGTCCCGCTCGAGAACGGGGGCGCGATCGACATCACCGTGGGCCAGTACTTCCTGCCCAGCGGGCGCAACCTCGGCGGGAAGGGCACCTCGCCCGGCTCGGGGCTGAAGCCGGACGTCTCGGCGAAGGACGACCCGAACACGCGGCGCGACGAGGCGCTCCGGCGCGCGCTCGACGTCCTCGCCGGGTAGTCACCGCGGGTGATCGTCGCCCAGCTCTCCCGCCGCGGCCGCTTCTGGACCGGCGAACCGTTCTTCGAGCGCGGGCGCCGCGTCGTCGTGGAGCGCGACAAGCGGCTGAAGGAGGGCGCGCTGGCGCTGCTGCGCACGACCGGCACCGGCCGCGGGCAGGCGAAGGTCGTCCGGCTCATCGGGCGTCCCGACGTCGCGCGCGACGTCATCGAGGCGCTGATGCTCGAGCGCGGCCTGCGCCGGCGGTTCGATCCGGACATCGAGCGGCGGGCGAAGGAGGCCGAGCCGGAGGACGTGGCGCGGCGCGACCTGCGCGAGCTCGTCACGTTCACGATCGATCCCGCGACCGCGAAGGACTTCGACGACGCGATCTCGGCCGAGCGGCTCGGCGACGGCGCGTGGCAGGTCTGGGTCCACATCGCCGACGTGACCGCGTACGTGCGCCCGGGATCGCGGATCGACAAGGAGGCCTACCGCCGCGCGACGTCGGTCTACGTGCCCGGGGCCGTCGAGCCGATGCTGCCGACCGCGCTGTCCAACGAGAAGTGCTCGCTGGTGCCGTTCGCCGACCGGCTGACCGTCACAGTGGAGCTGGAGGTCCGCGGGCCGAAGGTCGTCAAGAGCTCGTTCTACCGGTCGGTCATCCGCTCCGACGAGCGGCTCGACTACGACCGCGTCGACCGGATCTTCGGGGGCCGCGAGCGGGCAGCGGCGCCGTGGGACGAGCCGCTCGCGGCGGCCCGCGCCGCCGCCGCGGCGCGCGGGTCGGCGCGCGAGGCGCGCGCCTTGGCGCTCGACGCGTCGGAGCCCGAGTTCCGGTTCGACGCGCGCGGGCACGTCGAGCACGTCATGCCGGTGCAGCAGACCGAGTCGCACCGGCTGATCGAGCACCTGATGATCGCGGCCAACGAGGCGGTCGCCGCCGTGCTCGAGGACCGCAAGCTGCCGGCGCTCTACCGCGTACACGAGCGGCCCGAGCCGACCGCCGTGGCCTTCCTCGCCGAGCAGTTGGCGTCGCTCGACGTGTCGACCCCACCGGTGCCGAGGAACATGACGCCCCAGCAAGCGGCCGACCTGTCGGCGGAGATATCGCGGATCGTCGCCCGCGGGTCCCGCAGTGAAAC
>DASZDF010000753.1:0-3068 GCA_035942275.1 Solirubrobacteraceae bacterium
CCGCTTCGCCGCGCGGCGCTGCGCGGCGGTCTTCACGCGCCTCGCCTTCCCGCGCTGCACGCGCTCGTCCGGCACGCACTCGCCGCGCCGGACGCGCTCGGACCGCGGCTCGTCGCCCTCGTTCGCGTTGCCGCCGTTGCCGATCCCCGTGCGCGGCCGGTAGGCGACGAGGTAGCCGGAGGAGCCCTGCGTGCCGGTGGCGGTGAAGACGGAGCCCCCGGCGATCGCCACCCCCGCCCACGACGGCGAGCCGAGCGGGATCTTGTTGAGGATGAGGCCGGTCGCCGCGTCCCGGGCGTTGAGGTGCCCGGTCATGTCGGTGTTGTAGACGACGCCGTTGGCGACCGACGTCGCGTTGAAGTGCAGCGGCCCGCCGTCGCTCGAGAGCCAGCTGTAGCCGCCGTTCTCGTCGATCGCCCACTGCTCGCCGCCGACGGTGTCCGGGCCGTAGATGCGGTCCCCGTCGGTCGCGGTCGAGCCGATGATCCCGCCGATGAAGATCCCCGGCGGCGCGGTCATCGCGCTCCACACCGGGTCCATCGTCTCGCGGTCGAGCGCCCAGTAGGTGCCGGACTTCTGCCCCTCGCCGATCAGCCGCCTCCCGCCCGGGCCCGTGAAGAGCTGGGGCGACGCGCCGAAGTCGTAGTCGGGGCCGGCGCCGACGATGTTCTCCGTCCCGTTCCACACGTCGCCGGCGGTGGCCTGGAAGTGGTCCACGATGCCGCCGCTGTCGGCGTCGAGCGCGACGATCGAGTCGGTCGTGTTCGCCGCCGGCGCGTGGTAGGCGTTGCCGGTGCCGACGTAGACGCGGCGGGTCGCGGGGTCGACCGCGGGCGTCGTCCACACCGAGCCGCCGTCGTGGCCGTCGGGGACGATGTACGTCTTCCACTTCGGCCGGCCGGTGCGGCGGTCGAGGGCGACGACGGAGCCGCGGACGTTGACCTCCGGGTCGCCTGTCTCGCCGAAGAGGGCCGAGACGCCCATGTACACCGTGCCGTCGAAGACGGTCGGGCTGCCGTAGACGTCGCCGTCCTTCTGCTCGTCGATGACCTGGTCCCACACGGTCCGGCCGGTCGTGAGGTCGAGCGCGACGACGCGCGGGGAGTGCGTCTGCGCGACGGGGACGATCACGAGGTCCCCGTCGATCGCCGCGGTGCCGTTGACGGGCGCGCGCACGTTGCGCGTCCACTTGACCTTGCCCGTCGTCGCGTTGAGCGCGTGGACCCAGCCCTGGTTCGTGCCGGCGACGAGCGTGTTCTGCGCGACGACCGGCGTGCCGGTGAAGTCGCCCTTGGGCGAGAAGTAGCTCCACACCGGCCCGAGCGACGAGGCCTGCGCCGGCGTCGGCCCGGCCTTGCCGCCGTCCCGCGTGTTGAAGATGTCGCGCCCGTAGAACGGCCACTCGCCGTCGCCGAGCTTCTGGACCTCGGCCTGCGGCGTGAGGTCGATCGGGTCGGGCGCCGCGTTCCCCGCGCCGACTCCGGTGAGGTCGTTGCTGGTCGGCGGCGCGTTGCTGCCGGTGCCGACGGGGGCGACGTTGACGACGCCGCGCATCCACGTGTGCAGCGTGCAGTGGAAGGGATAGGCGCCGGGCGGCAGCGTCTCGACGCCCCTGACCATCGACGACTGGCCGGCGCCCACGAGGTCGGAGGCGAACTTCCCGTCGTCGGCCGCGAGGTCGTGCTGGGCCAGCGTGTCGAAGTTCGTGAACTTGAGCGTGTCGCCCTTGCCGAGGGCGACGACCGGCGTCGCGTACGTCATCGCGGCCGCGTAGGCCTGGCCCTCCGCGGCGTGCGCGGAAGGCGCGATGGACAGCATCCCCACGAGCGCGAGCGCGAGCGCGCTGCGGCGCATACCCATTCCCCCTGCGTCGAAGTGGCGCGTGAGCGCTCCTTCCCGAGGAGCGGACTCTACAAACGGTCGCGTTCAGGTGACGCAGGGTCAGGGGTGGCTGCCGCCCCGTCGGGGGGATGACGGGGCGGCGGCCGATACGGGAGGAGGGCGGAGGACTTGGCGGGGCGGTCGCGGGGCCTTGGGGCTTTTGTGTGGCGCCGCCGGCTCTTGCTCAACGCTTTGTGTCTTGGTTCAGGTGATGGTGCGTAGCCTGCCCGGCGAGCGCGGCCGTGTCATCGGCCTGAAGGACGAACCTTTCGTCGTCCGGTGGGACTACTCGGATCGGGTTGCCCAGTTGTGTGGCCGCGCGCCCACTTCTGACGACTAGCTTTCGGTCCATGGCTCAGTCGCTGAAGCTCCTCATCTACGACTACGTCGAGGACGTCGTCGAGCGGCGCGCGCCGTTCCGCCCCGCGCACCTCGAGCTGATCGGCGGGTGGGTCGACGACGGCCGGGTGCTGGCCGGCGGGGCGACCGGCGACCCGCCCACCGGCGCGGTCATCGTCTTCAGCGAGAAGGGCGATCCCGAGGAGTTCGTCGCGGTGGATCCCTACGTGCGCGAGGGGCTCGTCACCGCGTGGCGCGTCGAGCCGTGGGCGGTGGTGGTCGGAGGCCTTTAGCCGGGCCGGTCACGCCGGCCGGAGCCGGGCCACGAGCGCCCAGGCCGCGAAGGCGAGCGCGCCGACGGCACCGGTCGCGGTGAGCAGCGCGCCCGCGGCGGCGACGACGGCCACGCCGTTGGAGCCGAGGATGAGCACCGCCGTCGCGGCGCCGAGCGTCGGTCCCACCGGCAGCAGCCCGACCGCCGCCGAGGCGATGAGCAGCGCGACCGCGTCGAAGACCGTGATGTCGACGCCGAGCCCTTCGAGGACGACCATGTTGCGGGCCACCTGCGCGGCGGTCGCGAACATGACCAAGCCGATGATCACGTTGC
The DNA here is from genome assembly GCA_035942275.1 of Solirubrobacteraceae bacterium. Taxonomy (GTDB): domain Bacteria; phylum Actinomycetota; class Thermoleophilia; order Solirubrobacterales; family Solirubrobacteraceae; genus CADCVT01. The sequence continues at coordinate 2,828 of DASZDF010000753.1, forward strand.
GGCTGGAGAGGCCGCGCAGGACGTCGAGGCCCTGCCAGAAGCCCTCGCGGCGGTGGCGCACGAAGCGCCCCGCCCCGCCGATCAGGAACGCCGCGGCCGCGAGCACGAGGAGCGGCACCCACCACGGGACGCCGAGCGGCCCGAGCAGCGTGAAGGAGAGGAGCGCGGCGAGCGCGATCTCGACGACGACGAGCGGCAGCTCGGCCGCGATGAGGACGGACACCGGCGGGCTGTGCTCGGG
>DASZDF010000754.1:0-10742 GCA_035942275.1 Solirubrobacteraceae bacterium
GGCGGCGCCTCGCTCGCGGCGGCCGGCGGCGAGTCCGCGGGCGACGCGGGATCGGGCGACGGCGCGGCCAACGATGGCGCCGGCGGTGCCGGCAGCCTCCTCTCGGGCCTCAGCCGGGACGACTCCGGCGACTCGGGCTCCGGCGGTGACGGCGACGGCGGCTCCGAGCAGGACGGCACCGAGGACGACGGGGGCGCGGTCTCCGAGGTCGTGGCGGGCGTCCAGCAGGTCCAGCCGCCTCCGACCGGGAGCGGCAGCGGCAGCGAGAGCGGCGGCGGCCCCGGCAACGGCAACGGGAACGGGAACGGCGGCGGCGGCGGCGACAGCCCCGGCAACTCCGGCGGCGGCTCGGACTCCGGTGACGCAGGAGCGTCCCCGGTCGGCGTGGTCACCGAGAAGAGCACCGACGACATCATCGGCGTGGTCGCGGGCGGGTAGCTTTCCGCCGGACGTGACGTCCGACGCCGCCGACGACTTCCTCGCCTCCCTCCACGACACGAGCCTGTACTCGATCGGCGCGTTCTTCGCCGACCGCAACCCCGACCTCGTCGACGACGTGATCGCGCAGGCCCGGGAGATCGAGGAGACCGGCCTGCGCCGGTACGCCGAGCAGGAGGACATCACGCTCGAGTCGGCGTTCCAGACGCTCGTGACGGGCCTCGCGGTCCGCTACTACAAGGCCGTGGCGGGCGGACCGCAGACCTGAGCGGCTCCGCGCCGCAGTCGAGCGGCTCTGCGCCGTTCTTACTGCAGTCGGCGTCCCGGAACCCTTGAAAACCAGGAATCGCGCCCGCCGGCGCGCCCGCTTCGACTACGTTCGGGGCGGATCCCTGCAAGGAGGCACTGTGCCCGGAGGCGCTGCCGACGGACAATCCCCACGCGCGGCGCGGGTGCTGCGCGCGACGGCGGCTGCGGTGCTCGCGGCAGTCGAGCATCTCCCACCCGCGGCCGCGATCGTCTTCGACCGCGAGCTTCGCGTCGTGGACGCCGGCGGCGCGCTGCTCGCGTCGCGCGGCTGGAACACCGCCGCGATGGCCGGCCGGGTCGTCACCGAGCTGCTCCCCGAGCCGTACTTCGAGCGCCTCGCGGTGAACTACGACGCGGCGCTGCGCGGCGAGAGCTCCGAGTCGCACCTGCCGAGCCTCGACCGGACGGCGGTCCTCACGAGCCGCTTCGACCCGATCACCGACGCCGGCGGGTCGGTGATCGGCGGGATGGTCGTCTCGGTGGAGCGCCCGCCCACGCTGCCGCGGGAGGCGGACGCGGGCGCGGGCGTCCTGACCGTGCGCGAGCGGCGCGTCCTCGCGCTGGCGGCGGAGGGGCGGACGACGGCGGAGATCGCGGAGGAGCTCGTCCTCGCGCCGAGCACGATCGAGTCCCACATCCGCCGCGTGTGCGAGCGGCTCGACGCCCGCAACCGGGCCCACGCGGTCACGCTCGCGATCGCCAGCGGCCAGCTCGACCTCGACGCCCTCGACCTGGGTGACGTCCGGCGGGCGTCGCCGGCGGACGGCCCGGAGTCCGCGGGCCCGCCTCCGCAGGCGCTGCGGCGGCTCGCCTGGGACGCGCCGATCTCGCTCTACGTGAAGGACACGGACTATCGCTACACGTACGTCAACCGCGTGGTCGCCGCGGAATGGGGGTTCCCCGACGGCGGCCTGGTCGGGATGCGCGACGAGGACTTCCTGCCGGCCGAGACGTTCGAGCGCATCCGCGCGCACGACCGCCGCGTGCTCGAGGGCGGCGAGACGCTCGAGCGGGAGGAGGTCGTCCACGACGGCGACGGCCGCGAGCGCGTCTTTTTGAGCGTCAAGTTCCCCGTCCGCGACGCGGCGGGCACGGTGCAGGGCCTGGCCGGCGTGTCGATCGACGTCACCGCGCACCGCCGGCACGCGCGGAACCTCGCGCGCGTGATCGAGACCGCGACCGACGCGATCCTGACCAAAACCCTGGACGGGACGGTCACGTCGTGGAACCGCGGCGCGGAGCGGCTCTACGGTTACACGGCCGACGAGGCGGTCGGCTCGTCGATCCGGCGCATCGTGCCGGCCGATCACGACGACGTGGACGACATCCTGCGCCGCATCGCGCGCGGCGACGCGATCCCGCAGTACGAGACGGTCCGCGTCCACCGCGACGGCACGCGGCTCGCCGTCTCGCTCAGCGCCTCGCCGATCCGCGATGACCGCGGGCGCATCAGCGGCGCGGGCGTGATCGCGCGCGACGTCACCGAGCGCCGCCGCCTGGAGGCCCGCCTGCGGCACCTGGCCGACCACGACCCGCTCACCGGGCTCTTCAACCGCCGGCGCTTCGAGGAGGAGCTGGAACGGCAGCTGAGGTACGCGGAGCGGTACTCCGCCGCCGGCGCCGTCCTGGTCGTCGACATCGACCACTTCAAGTACGTCAACGACACGTACGGGCATCACATCGGGGACGAGCTGCTGCGCGGCGTCACGGCGGCCCTGGGCGAGACGGCGCGCGACAGCGACATCCTCGCCCGGCTCGGCGGCGACGAGTTCGCGGTGCTGGCCCCGCACGCCGATGCGGACGACGCCGCGGCGTTCGCCGCGCGGCTGCTCGCCGTGGTCGAGGGCACGGGCGACGGCCTGCGGTCGGTCAGCGCCAGCGTGGGCATCGCGGCGTTCACGCCCGACCAGAAGCTGACGGCGAGCGACGTCCTGGTCGCGGCGGACATCGCGCTGCACGAGGCCAAGGAGGCGGGGCGCGGCCGCAGCGCCGTGTACACGGGAGAGCGCAGGACCTCGCTCCCGTGGGTCAGGCGGCTGCGCGCGGCGCTGGAGGAGGACGGGTTCGTCCTGTTCGCACAGCCGATCGTGGACCTGCGTACGGGCGACGTGGTCCGCGAGGAGCTGCTCCTCCGGCTGCCGGGCGAGGACGGGCAGGTCATCGCGCCCGGCGCGTTCCTGCCCACCGCCGAGCGGTTCGGGATGATGCTCGACATCGACCGGTGGGTGGTCGCGAAGGGACTCGAGCTCGCGGCGGAGGGGCGGAGCGTCAGCATCAACCTCTCCGGTCAGGCCATCGGCGACGAGTCGATCGGCAGGCTCGTGGAGGACGCGATGACGCGCAACGGAGGTCCTGCGGGCGCCCTGCTCTTCGAGATCACGGAGTCGCTGGCGATCACGAACATGGAGCGCGCGCGGCGGTTCGCCGAGCGCCTCCGCGCGCTGGGCTGCGGCCTCGCCCTCGACGACTTCGGCACCGGGTTCGGCTCGTTCACGTACCTGCGCCACCTCCCCGCCAACTACCTCAAGCTCGACATGGCGTTCGTGCGCGGCCTGCGCGTGGCGGAGGCGGACCGGCGCGTCGTCGGCTCGATCGTCGGGATCGCCGACGCGTTCGGGATCGAGACCATCGCCGAGGGCGTGGAGGACGAGGAGACGCTCGAGCTGCTGCGCTACGCGGGCGTCGATCTCGCGCAGGGCTACCACCTCGGTCGTCCCGCCCCGATCGCCGCCCTGTCGTCAGGTTGATGCCGTCAAGCTGCCAGGAGTGCCACAGCGGTTCCTGGAAAACCATGAACGCGTGCCAGGAGGCGTGATGGCGCGGTCCGAACGGGGCACGCTTAAGCTATGGCGATGCCGACCACTCCGCCACGCTTCACTCGTCAGGCCGCTCCCGCGCCCGTCGGGATCGCCGCGTTCGCGCGGCTGCTGAACCTGCGCGACGGCTACTCGGCCCGCCACTCCGATCGCGTCGCGGCCCTCGCCGTGGCCACCGGCCGGCAGCTGCGGCTCGCGCCCGACGCCGCGGTGCGGCTCCAGACCGCGTCGACGGTGTTCGACATCGGCAAGATCGGCGTGCCCGACCGCATCCTGCGCAAGACGGAGCCGCTCGATGAGCAGGAATGGACGGTGATGCGCTGCCACGCGGCGTGGGGGGCGGAGGCGCTCGCGACGGTGCCCGGGCTCGAGGAGGTGGCGACGGTCGTGCGCTTCCATCACGAGCGCTGGGACGGCCGCGGCTACCCGGACGGGCTCGCCGGCGAGGACATCCCGATCGAGAGCCGGATCATCGGCGTCGCGGACGCGTACTGCTCGATGACGTCGGACCGTCCGTACCGCGGCGCGCTCAGCCCGCAGCGCGCGCGCTCGCTGCTCGCGGGGGACGCGGTCGGCGGGCACTTCGACCCGCGCGTGCTCGAGGCGACGCTCGCGGCGCTGGACGCCGACCCGGCGCTCGTGCGGCCGCTCGGCGCTCCCGCCGAGGAGCTCGGGGCCGCGGCCGGCCCACCGGAGGAGCCGATCGAGGCGGCCGCGGCGACCGCCGGGCTCCACGCGGCGCTGTCGAGCGTGCGCCTCCCGGCCCTGGCCGAGACCCGCGCCCGGATGCTCCGCCTCCTCGACCAGCAGCACCCGCCGCTCGGCAAGGTGGCGGATCTCGTCGAGACGGATCCGGGGCTCGCCGCCGCGGTGATGCGCGCGGCGATCCGGGACGGTGCGAGTGCGGTTGCGGTGCCCGCTGCCGTCGAGGCGCTCCCGACGGCGGCGCTGGTCGCGGAGGCCAAGCGCGTTCCCGTGTTCGACTTCTTCGAGCAGGTCGCGGGGTCGCGCGTGGTCCCCGAGCGCTTCCGGCTCCACGCGGTCGCGGCCCAGCGCGCCGCGCGCCGGATCGCCTCGATCCTCGACCGCAAGGACGCGGACACGCTCGCCGCGGCGGCGCTGCTGCACGACGTGGGCAAGCTCGTGCTGGTCACCACCCACCCGAGCTACCCGGCGGGCGTGCACGGGCGGGCGCGGACGCCGGACGAGCGCATCCGCGCGGAGCGGCGGGCCCTCGGCCTCGACCACGCCAGCGTCGGCGCGCTGCTGCTGCGCCGCTGGGGGTTCCCGGAGGACTTCACGGCGGCGGTGGCCCATCATCACCACGAGGGCCACGGCGACGCGGCGACGATCCTGCGGCTCGCGGACATGCTGGCCCACTACTCCGGCGGCACGCCGGTCGATCCCGAGCGGATGCTCGTCGCGGCGCAGGAGCTGGGACTGTCCGCCGCCGACCTGCGCGCCGGCATGTACGACCTCCACGCGCCGGCGTCGGGCCGGCCGGAGCGACCGCAGCCGAACCCGCTGTCCGACCGCCAGGTCGACGTGCTCCGTGCGCTCGCGACCGGGAAGACCTACAGGGAGATCGCGGAGGACACGGGCCTGGCCACGAGCACCGTCCGCAGCCATCTGCACGCGATCTACGAGCGCCTCGGCGTGAGCGACCGCGCGCAGGCGGTGCTGCTGTCGACCGAGCGCGGCTGGCTCTGACCGCTCGCGCCGCTCGCCGAGCGGGGCGCCGCCGCTAGACTGCCCCCTCTCTCGGGGCGTGGCGCAGCCTGGTAGCGCGCACCGTTCGGGTCGGTGAGGTCCCCGGTTCAAATCCGGGCGCCCCGATAGTCACTCCAGCCGCGGCGCGACCCGCCCGCGCACGTACCACTCCCCGCCCGCCTCGGTGAGGTCCCCGGTTCAAATCCGGGCGCCCCGATAGCTCCTCTCGCCGCCGCAGACGCGCCGCAAGCGGCCCCGGCTGACAGGGAGGCGGGCGGCGTCTGCCATCCTGCCGCGCGTGCCCGCCCTGGTCTCGCTGCTCGTGCTCGCCCTCGCGCTGGTCGCCGGCTCCTGCGGACGCGGCGACGAGCCCGCCGCCGAGCGCGGCGAGACGGTGGTCGCCGAGCGCGAGCGGTCGCAGGGCGACGACGCGCCGGCGGCCGAGGGCGCGCAGGCCGACGGCCCGCTGCGCCTGGCCAAGGTCGGCGACTTCGCGAGCCCGCTCTACGTCACGTCGCCGCCCGGCGACGTGCGGCGGATCTTCGTCGTCGAGCAGGGGGGACGGATCCGCGCCGTGCGCGGCGGACGGATCGTACGCCGGCCGTTCCTGGACGTGTCGGCGCAGATCGTGTCGGGTGGTGAGCAGGGCCTGCTCGGCCTCGCCTTCGCGCCCGACTACGCGCGGACGCGCCGGTTCTACGTCAACTTCACGAACCGCTCCGGCGACACGCGCGTCGTCGAGTACCGGGCGAGCCGCACGAACCCGGACGTCGCCGATCCCCGCAGCGCGCGCGTGGTCCTGCGCCAGGACCAGCCGGAGGCCAACCACAACGGCGGCCACCTCGCCTTCGGGCCGGACCGGCTCCTCTACATCGGCCTCGGCGACGGCGGCGGCGGGAACGACCGGCACGGCGAGCGGGGCAACGGGCAGGACCTGGGGATGCTGCTCGGCAAGCTCCTGCGCATCGATCCGCGGCGCGCGGGCTCGCGGCCGTACTCGGTGCCGCGATCGAACCCCTTCCGCGGGCGCGCGGGCGCGCGGCCGGAGGTCTTCGCCTACGGGCTGCGCAACCCGTGGCGGTTCTCCTTCGACCGCGAGACCGGCGACGTCGTCATCGGCGACGTCGGCCAGAACGCGATCGAGGAGATCAGCTTCGCGACGCCGCGCCGGGTGCGCGGCGCGAACCTCGGCTGGCGGCCCTTCGAGGGCAACGACCGGCTGTACGAGCGCGAGGACGCGCCGGGGCATCTCCCGCCGGTGATCACGAAGAGCCACGACGACGGGTTCTGCTCGATCACCGGCGGCTACGTCGTGCGCGACCCGCGGCTGCCCGCGCTCGCCGGTCGCTACGTCTACGGGGACTACTGCGACGGGCGGATCCGCAGCGCGTCGCTCTCCGAGGGCGGCGCGAGCGGCGACCGGGTCGTCGACCTGCCGAGGATCGGCCCGATCTCGTCGTTCGGCGAGGACGCGCGCGGGCGGGTGTACGTGACGTCGCTGGAGGGACCGGTCTTCCGGCTGACGCAGGAGTGACGCTCGCCGGCCACGACGTCGCGCTCGTCCGCGCCGGCAACCCCGGCCCGTTCACGCTGACCGGGACGAACACGTGGATCGTCGGCCGCTCCCCCTGCTGGATCGTCGACCCGGGCCCGGCGCTCGACGAGCACGTCGCCGCGGTGGCCGCGGAGGTCGAGCGGCGCGGCGGGGCGGGAGGCATCGCGCTGACCCACGGCCACGCCGACCACGCCGAAGCGGTGCCGCTCCTGCGCGCCGCCCTGCGAGGGGCGCCGGTTGCGCTCGCCGCGGCGGCGGCCGACGCCGACGAGCGGCTCGCCGGCGGGAGCCGCTTCGGCCCGCTCCTCGCGGTCGCCACGCCGGGCCACACCGCGGACCACCTCGCGTTCGTCGCCGGCGCCGTGGCCTTCACCGGGGACGCGGTCCTCGGCGAGGGGTCGGTGTTCGTCGTGGGGCAGCTCGGCGAGTACCTCGACGCGCTGCGCGCGCTGCGCGACCGCGGGCTCGACCTCCTGTGCCCCGGCCACGGGCCGGTCGTGGAGGACCCGGCCGCGAAGCTCGACGAGTACGTCGCGCACCGCCTGGATCGCGAGCTGCGGCTGCTCGAGGTGCTCGACGACGGCGCGCGGAGCGTCGACGACCTGCTCGACCGCGCGTGGTCCGACGCGCTGCCGGCCCTGCGCCCGGCCGCGGCCGCGACGCTCGGCGCGCACCTGGAGAAGCTCGCGGCGGAGGGGCGCCTGCCCGAGGGAGTGGAGCGACCGTCGCTCCCCGAGGGGCTTCGCGCGCCGTAGCGCGCGCGGCGGCGGCGGCCCCCGCCGCTCTAGAGCCGGCCCGCTGGCTCCGCGTCGGTGCCGGTGGCCGGCATCGCGCCGCCCGCCTCGACGAGGTTGCGGCGCGCGAGCTCCATCGCCGCGGTCAGCGGCGTCGCCTGCATGCTCGCCGCGTCCTCGAACAGGCGGCGCAGGGTGTCGCCGATCCCCCGCACGCGCTGTTCCGCGCGCTGCGGGTCGTAGCCGCCGGGCTCGAGCTCGACAGCGATGTTCACGATCCCACCCGCGTTGGCGACGAAGTCGGGTGCCCACAGGATCCCGCGGGCGTTCAGCAGGTCGGCGATGCGGTCGTCGGCGAGCTGGTTGTTCGCGGCGCCGGCGACGATCGGGCAGCGCAGCTCGGGCACGGTGTCGTCGTTGAGCACCGCGCCCAGCGCGCACGGCGCGTAGACGTCGACCTCGGCGGTGAGCGCCTCCTCCGGCGTCACCCACCGCGCGCCGAGCTGCTCGGCCAGCGGCCGCTTCGCCTCGTCGACGTCGGCCACGAGGAGCTTGGCGCCCGCCTCGGCCAGGCGCCGCGCGATGTGCGCGCCGACGTGCCCGAGCCCCGCCAACGCGACCGACCGGCCCTCCAGCGCGCCCGACCCGAACATGCGCTCGCAGCAGACCTCGATCGCGGTGACGACGCCGAGCGCGGTGTACGGGCTGGGGTCGCCGGAGCCGCCGCGCTCGCGCGACAGGCCCTTGACGTGCTTCGTGCGCTCGGCGATGACCTCCATGTCCGCGGCGGACGTCCCGACGTCCTCGGCGGTGATGTACGCGCCGCCGAGCTGGTCGACGGTCTCGCCGAAGTCCTCGAGCGCGGCAAGCCGGCGCTCGGGCGTCAGCGCGTCGCCGCGCAGCATGATCACGCCCTTCCCGCCGCCGAGCGGAAGCCCGGCGACCGCGGACTTGTACGTCATCGCGCGCGAGAGGAGCAGCGCGTCGCGGACGGCGGCGCGGGAGTCGTCGTACTGCCACATCCGGCAGCCGCCGAGGGCGGGGCCGCGGGCGGTCGAGTGCACCGCGACGATGCAGTACACGCCCGACCGGCGGCCGCGGCGGACGAGGAGGTCCTCGTGGTCGAGAGGGGCCAGGTAGCGCTCGATGGCGCCGACCCTAGCGCGGGGCGCTCAGCGGCGGCCGCCGGACCCCGACGACGGCGTCGTCGTCGTGGAGCCGCCGGACGAGGACGACGTTCCGTCGCTCCCGCTCGCCGCGCCGCTGCCGCTGGTGGAGGACGCGGTCGCCGTGGGAGACGTGGAGGTCGTGCTGCTGCCCGTGCCGCTCCCGCTCGGGTCGGTGACCGCGCCGGTCACGGCGGCGCCGGTCGCCGTGGGTGAGGTCGCCGGCTGCGAGGAGGGCTGGCTCGTGGTGGCCGGCTCCTCCTCCGCCGGGCCGGCGGACCCGCCGGTCGACGTCGCCGCCGTGCCGGTGGTCGCCGCGGCGGAGGGGCGGAAGTGCGGGGTCAGCGGCTCCTCGTAGCGGGCCGCGGGCGCGGGGCCGGAGCGGCGAAGCTGCGCGGCCTTCGCCTTCGTCGCGGCCTTCGGACGCGCGCTCTCGGTGCGGATCTGCTGCGGGGTGCTCGACGGGCGCGCCGACACCGGCGTCGGGGCGACCATCCGCTCCGTGGCCGTGCGGTCGCGCTTCGTCTCGGTCGCGGGGGCGTCGCGCTTGATGGCGGGCGCGCCGATGCCGGTGCGCTCGCGCAGCTCGACCGCCCCGCCGCCGACGACCGCGGCGCAGCACACGAGCGCGGCGACCTTCGCGGTGATGCCGGTGGCCGCGCCGCCGCCCACGACGGCGGCGCCGCCGCCGCTGGCGCCGGCACCGAGGCCGAAGAGCTTCGCGACGAGCGCGATCGGACCCGGGCCGGGGAGGAGGGCGCCGAGCTCGGTCTTCACGCCGCGCAGCTGGGTGCGGTAGTCGCGGCAGCCGTCGCACTCGCGCATGTGGCGGCGCGCCTTCGCGCTCGCGCGCACGCCCTTGTCGAAGGACAGGGCGAGGTCGCCGCGGATGTCGCAGCACGCCGTGTCGCGGGCCTCGGCCGCCTCGACCAGCCCGATGCGCGCGCGGACGAGCAGCGACTTCACGGCGGGGACGCTCACGTCGAGCGCGTCGGCGAGGCTCGCGTAGCTCAGGCCCTCGAGCTCGCGCATGAGCAGGGCGGAGCGCTGCTGCTCGGGCAGCCGCTGCACGTCGGCGACGAGGCGCCGCAGGTCGTCGCGGCGCTCGGTCTCGGCGAGCGGGTCGGGCATCAGCGGGCGGGAGATCTCGAAGACGTCGGCGGGGGCGGGGACCGGGCGGCGGAGCTGGTCGACGCAGCGGTTGTGCGCGACGCGGTAGAGCCAGGCCTTCAGCGCGACGGGGCGCTCGTCGACGCGCAGCGCGTTGTAGGCGCGCAGGAAGACGTCCTGCAGCGCGTCCTCGGCGTCCGAGCGCGAGCCGGCGAGCATCTGGCGGACGTACGCGAAGAGCCGCTGGCGGTAGCGGTCGTGGATGACGCGGAACGCCTCGTCGTTGCCGGCGCGGAAGATCGCGACGAGCTGCTCGTCGGAGCGGAGCTTGAGGAGGGCGGACGGCAGCGAGAGACGGCCAAGTCCGGCGGGTGCGCGTAGGGCTGATGCTTCCACGAGACTCCGTCTCCTCCGAAGGGCCGAACGTGGACACCTTAACCGTCCGCGCGTCCACTTGTTCCGGATTTTGTTCTCCACATCTTCCAAACATCCCCCTAGCGGCGCGAGAACCTCGTTCCAATACGGTCGCGGCGATGCCTGAGCCGACCATCGTCGTCGTCGAGGACGAGGCCGACATCGCCGACGCCCTGGCCGCCCGGCTGCGGGCGGAGGGGTTCGCGGTGGAGGTCGCGGGCGACGGCCCGGGCGCGGTCGAGCTGGTCCGCCGCGTGCGGCCGGACGCGGTCGTGCTCGACGTGATGCTGCCTGGGTTCGACGGGCTGGAGGTGTGCCGGCGGATCCAGGCCGAGCGGCCGGTCCCGGTGCTGATGCTGACCGCGCGCGACGACGAGGCGGACGTCCTCATCGGCCTCGGGATCGGCGCCGACGACTACGTGACGAAGCCGTTCTCGATGCGGCAGGTCGTCGCTCGCGTGAAGGCGCTGCTGCGGCGGGTGGAGCGGGC
>DASZDF010000755.1:0-4483 GCA_035942275.1 Solirubrobacteraceae bacterium
GCTCGTGGGCGAACGTGATCGCGCGGCGGGCGGCGATCGCCGAAGCCGTCGGGGCCGCGCTCGCCGACGAGCCGGCGGACGTCGTCGTCACGCAGCGGCAGTCGGCGCCGGCGGCGATCGCCGCGGCCGGCGGGCCTTCGCTCCTGCTCCTGCCGAACTACGAGTCGCTCTGCCGCTACGCGTTCGACGCCGGGTCGGCGTGCGGTGCGACGCGCGACTGCGTCCGCTGCCCGCGGGCGCGGGCGCTGCCCGACGCGGAGGCCACGCGGCTGCGCGTGGCGCGCACCGAGAGCGACCGCGCGCTTGCGAGCGCGACCGTGCTGCTGGCGCCGAGCGAGGCGGTGGCGGCGGCGGTGGAGCGCTGGTGCGGGCGCCGCCCCGACGTCGTCCCGCCCGTGAGTGGCGCGCCCGACCTCGCGCACCCGCCGCGCGCCGGCGGGCACGTCCTCCTCGCCGCCGAGACGTGGTCGGCGAACGAGGGGGCGGACCTGCTGGCCCCGCTCGTCGCCGCGCTCCCCGACCGGGAGTTCGTCATCACGCCGCTCGGGCTCGACGACGACGCGCGCCGCGCCGTGGGGGCGGCGGGGAACGTGTGGTTCCTCGAGGCGCCGATCGAGCGGGTCCTCGACGGCGCGTCGGTCTGCCTCGTCCCGTCGCGCTGGGCGCAGCCGTTCGGCCGGATCGCGTTCGAGGCGCAGGCGACCGGGGTTCCCGTCCTCGCCTCCGCGGTGGGCGGGCTTGTCGAGGTCGTACCGGAGGAGGCGCTCCTGGCGCCGGAGGCCACGCCGAAGCGGTGGGCGGCGGCGGTGCGCGCGCTGGAGCCGGTCGATGCGTGGCGCGCCGCGAGCTACCGCGCGCACGCCGCCGCCGAGGCGATGCTGGCGACGCGCCCGCTCGAGCGCGCGATCGGAGTGGTGGAGGCGGCGGCGGCCGGTTGAGCGGGGCGGACGGCGCGGCCTTGCGGCCGCCCGGGCGCTCTCAGCGAGCGGGCGCCGACGCGACGACTTCGTCGAGCGTCTCCGCGAGCAGCCCCGCGAGCGCGGGCCACGAGAAGCGGTCGCAGGCGTCGTGGCGCGCGGCGTCGGCGCGGCGGGCGCGCTCCCGCGGGTCGTCGATCGCCGCGACGATCGCGTCGGTGAGCCCGTCGCGATCGTCGGGCTCGACCAGCCAGCCGGTCTCGCCGTCGCGGACGATCTCGGCCGGCCCGAAGCGGTCGACCGCGATGAGCGGCACGCCGCACGCCATCGCCTCCACGAGCACCTGCCCGAACTGCTCGCGGACGGACGCGAGCGCCATGACGTCCGAGGCGTTGAGGAACGCCGGCAGCTCGTCATGGTCGTGCCAGCCGGCGAGGAAGACGTCCTTCGCGTGCGTCCGCGCGATCGTGTCCGCCGGGTGCTCGCCCTCCCACTCGCCCGGGTGCCCGCCGACGACGACCAGCGCCGCCGGCCGGCTGACCCGCTCGCGCGCCTCGGCGAAGGCCTCGATCAGCAGCGGCGTGCGCTTCACGCCCGTGAACCGGCCGACGCTCATGAGCACGGTCGACTCCGCGAGCCGCTCGATGTCCTGGGCGCTGTAGCGGACGCTCCCGGGGCCCTCGCCGGGCAGCCAGCCCTGCGGTTCGTCGACGAGGTGGCGGCGCCAGTGCTCGGTGCGGTCGACGGGGCGGGGGCGGAAGACGTCGGGGTCGAAGCCGTTCGAGAGGACGAGGCAGCGGGACGGGTCGAGGCCGAGGAGGCGCTCCGCCCGCTCCTCGGCGCTCTCGGACAGGAGGATCACGCGCTCGCAGCGCGCCGCCCAGCCGCGCATCCGCTCCGCCCACGTCGCCGCGTGCGGCCAGTCCGCGCCGTGCTCGATCTCCTCGAGCATCAAGAGCTCGGTGCCGTGGATGTGGCCGACGACGGGGACGTGCGGCGCCACGCGCTCGGCCGCCTCGTTCATCGGGGTCAGGTGGTTCAGGTGCAGGACGTCGGCGCTGGCCGCGCCCGCGTCGCGCAGGGCGATCGACCAGGCGCGGACCTGACGCTCGAAGTCCGCGTCGTCGAGCGAGGCCATGACGCGGTCGGGGGCGTCCGGGCGGTCCTCGAAGCTCGGGTGCATGGGGACGGGGGCGGCCATCGGGTCGGCCGAGCGCAGCGCGGGCGTGAAGTCGACGACGTGCGGGTGCAGCCCGGCGTAGAAGCGGCGCGCGTCGCCGCGGCCGTCCTGATCGGTGCGCGAGCCGGAGAGGAGCGTGACCTCCCAGCCGTGCTGCGGGAGCGCGTTCGCGAGGGCGCGCGCGACGTGGGCCGACCCGCCACGGGGGAAGAACATGAGGGCGCTGAGGATCCGTGGCACGCCACGGATGTTGTCACCTCGGCAGAAAGGCGAGCGCGGTGGGGATGCGGCGCCCGCCCGCGAGCACGACGCCGTGCTCCTCGCGCGGGACGTTGCGCAGCTCGCCGCCGCTGACGAGCGACGTCGAGCCGCCGCCGTCGAGGTTGATCGCGTGGGTCGCGCCGAGGTCGGCCAGGGCGTGGGCGAGGTCGGCGAGGGTCAGGCCCGCCTCGTCGTCGGCGCGCCCGTCGCACGCGACGGCGAGGATCCGGTCCGCGGCGATCGCCAGAGCGGCGCGCGGGTAGCGGCCGGCGGTGATGTCGGAGTCGAACTGGTGGGCGCCCGCGCTGAAGCCCTCGGGATCGTCGAGGATCGGCCGTCCGTCGCGGACGAGCAGCGGGCCGGCCTGGAGGAGGTCGCCTCGCGGCCTCGCCGGCAGCTCCGGGCGGCGGTCGAGCCGCAGCTCTCCGCCGGCGGAGGCGACGCAGGCGCGGAGCCCGCTCCACGGCGTATCGAACGGGACGGTGCGGCGGCGGATCCCGCGGGTGCGCAGCTCGCCGAGCGGGCGGAAGTCGTGCTTGCCGCCGCGGACGAAGAACCCGCCGACGATCGCCTCGGCGATCGCGTTGCGCGCGCACCAGGCGGCGAGCGGGGCCGGCGTCCTGAGCCGGACGACCCGGACCTCGGTGCTCTCGAGCGGGTGGGCGACGACGTGCAGCGTCGTGCCGGAGACGCGGATGCTCTCCGCCTGGCCGGCGCGGCGCGGTCTCGGCGCGGGGGCGGAGGCCATGGTCGGCGAGAGCATCGACCAGTCCTCGGACGGCCCGGTCAACGTCCGGTGAAAGGATGGACGGATGGACGCCGATCGCGTGCTCGAACGCCTGCGTGCGCTGCCCGAGGGCGCGCGGCTGCTGGACGCCGTCGACGGGCTCAGCGGGCTGCACGTGGTCGGCGGCGCGGTCCGGGACCTGCTGCTGGACGGCGTTCCCCGCGATCTGGACCTGATAGCGGAGGCCGAGGGCCCGGCGGTCGCCGCCGAGCTGGCGCGGCGGCTGGGCGTGCCGCCGCCGGTGGTGCACGACCGCTTCGGGACGGCGTCGGTGGAGGGCGCGGGGCTCAACGTGGCGACCGCGCGGGCGGAGTCCTATGCGCGGCCGGGGGCGCTGCCGACGGTCCGGCCCGGGTCGGTGGTCGAGGACATGGCGCGGCGGGACTTCACGGTGAACGCGATCGCCGTGGGGCTGTCGCCGGATCGGGTCGGTGTCGTGCACGCGGCGCCGGAGGCCTTCGCGGATCTGCGGGCGCGGCGGTTGCGCGTGCTGCACGACGCGAGCTTCCTCGACGACCCGACGCGGCTCGTGCGGCTCGCGCGGTACGCGGCGCGGCTGGGGTTCGCCGTCGAGGAGCGGACGGCCGAGCTGGCGCGGGAGGCGTTCGCCGCCGGCGCGCCGTCGACCGCGGGGCGGGCGCGGATGGGGGGCGAGCTGCTGCTCGCGCTGCGGGAGCCCGATCCGATCGCGGCGCTGGTGTCGTTGCGCGATCTGGCCGGTGACGCGTTGCTGGACCCGGGGCTGCGGGTCGACGAGCGCGCGCTCCGGGCGGCTTCGTCGCTCCTGCCGGGCGACACGCTCGTCCTGCTGGCGGCGCTGGCGGTGGAGGTTCCGCGGGAGCGGCTCGGCGGGTGGCTGGCGGACATCCACCTGAGCGAGGCGGCCGCCGTGCTCGACGCGACCGACGACCCGGCCGGGCTCGCCGCGGCGATGCGGGCGGCGGAGCGGCCGTCCGCCCTCTGGCGACTCCTGCGGCGGCGGACGCCCCAGGCGGCCGCGCTCGCCGGCGCGCTGGGCGCCGAGGAGCAGGCGCGGAGGTGGCTGGACGAGCTGCGCCACGTCCGGCTGGAGATCGGCGGCGAGGACCTGCTCGCGGCGGGAGTCCCGCAGGGCCCCGAGGTCGGGCGCCGCCTGGAAGCCGCGCTCGCGCGCAAGCTCGACGAGGGCGTGGCGGGGCGCGAGGAGGAGCTCGCGGCCGCGCTGGAGCGGCCGGTGTGAGGGCTCGCGCCGCCATGCTCGCGACGCTCGGCGCCGTCGCGTTGGCGGCGTGCGGCGGCGGCGACGATCCCGACCCCGACAGCTCCGCCGCGAAGCCGGACCACGTCATCCCCGCTCGC
>DASZDF010000756.1:0-3996 GCA_035942275.1 Solirubrobacteraceae bacterium
AGCCTGCGCCGGTCGCTCCCGAGGCACCCGCCGCCGCCGCTCCCGCGCCGGAGCCGCCGCCCGTCGCGCCGCCGCCCGCCTCCTCGCTCTAGCCGCCCCGCCGCCCCGCCACCTCGCGCGCCTACCATTGCGCGGTGACCCGCATCGGCGTGATCACCGGCTCCGGGACGTACGCGCTGCCGGGCTTCGAGGGCGACGCCCCGCAGGAGGTGCACACCCGCTTCGGCGTCGCTCGGCTGACGGCCGGCCGATTCGCGGGGGTGGACGTCGTCCACGTCTCCCGCCACTGGGAGGGCCACCCGCGGCTGTCCTCGCACGTCGACCATCGCGCGAACATCGCCGCGCTGCGGGCGGCGGAGGTCGACGCGATCCTCGCGGTGACCGTCTGCGGCGCGTGCGACCCCTCGCTCGAGCTCGGGACGCTCGTCGTCTTCGACGACCTGCACTTCCTCTCGAACCGGCTCCCCGACGGGTCGCTGTGCTCGTTCTACGGCGAGGGGGAGGAGGGGCGCGGGCACTGGATCTTCGAGTCGCCGTTCTCCGGCCCGCTGCGCGCGGCGCTGCTGACCGGGGCGCGCGCGGCAGGGCACGCCGTGCGCGACGGCGGCTGCTACGGCCACGTCGACGGCCCGCGGTTCAACACGCGCACCGAGATCGCGTCGCTCGCGGCCGCGGGCGTGACCGCCGTGTCCCAGACCGGCGGCCCCGAGACGGTCCTCGCGGGCGAGGCGGCGATCCCGTACGCGCTCGTCGGCTACGCGACCGACTACGCGAACGGCGTGCAGGACGAGCCGACGCCCGTCTCCGAGCTGACGCGGCTGATCGCGGCGTCGACCGAGACGTTCGCGACGACGCTCGCCGCGGCGCTGCCCGTCGCGGCGAGCGCCGAGCTGTCGCCCGTCGGCACGCACTTCCGGTTTTGAGCCGGCCGGCCGCGATCGTCATCGCGAAGGCCCCGCGGCCGGGGCTGTGCAAGACGCGGCTCGAGCCGCTGCTCGGGCCCGGCGGGTGCGCGCGGCTCCAGGCCGCGCTCGTCGCGCGGGCCGCCGCATGGGCGACCGCGGTCGGCGACGCGTACGTCGTCTTCACGCCGGACGATGCCCGCGACGAGATCGCGGCGCTCGCCCCGGGCGCGACGCTGATCCCGCAGGTCGACGGCTCGCTCGGCGACCGGCTGGCGGCGGCGTTCCGCGGCGTGCTCTCGGAGCATCCCGGCCCGGCGCTGCTCGTGGGCGTCGACACGCCGCAGCTCGGGCCGGCGCACGCCGACGCGGCCCTCGACGACCTGCGCGACGGGATCGACGTCACGGTCGGCCCGGCGTCCGACGGCGGCTACTACCTCATCGGGCTGCGCGAGCCGCACGACGCGGTGTTCGCGCTGCCGTCGGAGCTGTGGGGCGGGTCGCAGGTGCTCGTGAGGACGCTCGAGGCGGCGAGCATCGCGGGCCTGAGCATCGCGATGCTGCGGGCGGAGCGCGACCTCGACGACGCCGACGACGCCCGCGCGATGCTCGCGGACCCGTTGACGGCGCCCGATATCGTCGCCGCGCTGCGTCGCGAGACGTGACGCACGCGCCGCCGCGGCGCAGCTGGGGAGCCAGGAGTCGAACCCGGTCTTCCTCATCCAAAGTGAGGCGTGCGTTGCCGATTACACCACTCCCCAACGGGTCCGAAGGGTACGCGGAAGCACCGTCGCCTACGATCCTCCGGTGCCGTTGACCGCCGTCGTCCTGGCCGCCGGGCAGGGGACCCGCATGCGCTCGAAGACGCCCAAGGTCCTCCACGACCTGTGTGGGTGGCCGCTGGTGCGCTGGCCCGTCGAGGCCGCGCTCGGCGCGGGTGCGGCGAAGGTCGTCGTCGTCGGGGGGCCGGACCGGGCGATCGAGGGGCATCTGCCCGAGGACGTCGTGATCGCGGTGCAGCCCGAGGCGAACGGGACGGGGAACGCGGTGCGGTGCGCGGCCGAACACATCGGCGACGAGGACACCGTCGTCGTCCTCATGGGCGACGTCCCGCTGATCACCGCGGAGGCGGTCGCCGCGCTCGCCGCCGCGCACGACCAGGCCGGCGCGGCCGCGACGATGGCGACGATGATCCTCGACGACCCCGGCGGCTACGGCCGGGTCG
This sequence comes from Solirubrobacteraceae bacterium, assembly GCA_035942275.1. Classification (GTDB taxonomy): domain Bacteria; phylum Actinomycetota; class Thermoleophilia; order Solirubrobacterales; family Solirubrobacteraceae; genus CADCVT01. Next base: position 2,128 of record DASZDF010000756.1, read on the forward strand.
TCCGCGACGCGAGCGGCGACGTGGTCAAGGTCGTGGAGACGAAGAGCCCCGGCGACGCGACGCCGGAGGAGCTGGCCGTCCGCGAGGTCAACACCGGGATCTACGCGTTCGCGAGTGCCCCGCTCAAGGAGGCCCTCGAGCGGATCACCCCCGACAACGCCCAGGGCGAGTACTACCTCCCCGACGTCCTCCCGATCCTCCGCGCGGCCGGTCACCGCGTGATCGCGCACGTCGTCGACGACCCGTCGCTCACCCTCGGCGTCAACGACCGCGCGCACCTCGCGCAGGTCCGCGAGATCGCCCAGCGCCGGATCATCGACGAGCACCAGCGCGCCGGCGTGACGTTCGTCAACCCGGCCGCGACGACGGTCGACGTCGGCGTCGCGATCGGCGCCGACACCACGATCGAGACGGGGTGCGTGCTGCGGGCGGGGACGAAGGTGGGGGAGGACGCGACCGTCGGCCCGAACACGACCCTCCTCGGCGCGCGGATCGGGAGCGGGACCACGGTGCTCCACGCCTACGCCGTCGACTGCGACGTCGAGGACGACGTGACCATCGGCCCCTTCGCCTACCTGCGCCCGAAGACCCGCGTGCGCCGCGGCGCGAAGATCGGCACGTTCGTCGAGCTGAAGAACTCGGACATCGGCGAGGGGACGAAGGTCCCGCACCTCTCCTACCTCGGCGACGCCGACGTCGGGCCGAACACGAACATCGGCGCCTCGAACGTCACCGCGAACTACGACGGCAGGACGAAGCACCGCACGACGATCGGCGCGAACGTCAAGACGAGCGTCGACACGACCTTCGTCGCGCCGGTCACGATCGGCGACAACGCCTACACGGCGGCGGGCTCGGTCATCACCGAGGACGTCCCCGAGGAGGCCCTCGGCGTCGCCCGCGCCAGGCAGACGAACGTCGAGGGTTACGCCCGCCGCAAGGGCTAGAGTCTCAGACCCGTGACCGCACTCGAGACGCAGCCTCAGCTCTCGACCAGCCTGGACATCGGCTACGACAAGCGCCTCATGCTGTTCACGGGGCGTGCGAACCCCGAGCTGGGGGCGAAGATCGCCCACAACCTCGGGGTGGAGCTCGGGCCGGTGGACATCAAGACGTTCTCCAACGGCGAGGTCTACTGCCGCTACCTCGACTCCATCCGCGGCGCGGACGTCTTCATCGTCCAGCCGACGTGCGCGAACCCCGAGCTCGGGATCACGCCGAACGACTCGCTGATGGAGCTGCTGTTCCTGATCGACGCCGCGGTCGGCGCGTCCGCGCACCGGGTCATCGCGGTCTCGCCGTGGTTCGGCTACAGCCGGCAGGACAAGAAATCCGCTCCGCGCGAGCCGATATCGGCACGGCTCGTCGCCCGCGCGCTCGAGGCCGCGGGGGCCGACCGCGTCCTGACGATGGACCTCCACGCCGGCCAGATCCAGGGGTTCTTCTCGAAGCCCGTGGACCACATGACCGCGATGTTCATGCTCACGCAGTACTTCGCCGACCTGGCGCTCTCGGACCGCGTCGTCGGGGCGCCGGACGCCGGCCGCGTGAAGCTGAACAAGAAGTTCAGCGACAAGCTCGGCGCCGACCTGGCGATCCTCGACAAGGAGCGCCCGGCGCAGCAGCTCGCGGAGATCGGCCACGTCATCGGCGACGTCCGCGGCAAGACGGCGATCATCGTCGACGACATCATCGACACGGCGGGGACCCTGCGGGCGGCGGGCGACGCCGTCGTCGCGGCCGGCGCGGAGCGCGTGTTCGCCGCGGCGACGCACCCGGTCCTGAGCGGCCGCGCCTTCGAGAACCTCGCCGCCTCGCCGTTCGAGGAGATCGTCGTCACCGACACGATCCCCCTGCGCCGCGGCGCGC
>DASZDF010000757.1:0-5016 GCA_035942275.1 Solirubrobacteraceae bacterium
GAGCGACAACGACCGCTCCGCGATCTCCTCCGAGGTCTCGCAGCTGTCCGCGGAGATCGAGCGGATCGGCTCGCAGGCCGAGTTCAACGGCATCAAGCTGCTGAACACGGTCGCGAACATCACGTTCCAGGTCGGCGCGAACGACGGCGACGTCATCGCCGTGTCCACCATCAGCCTCTCCGGCGCCATGGGGACGCTGGCGCTGGTGCTGACGACTTCGGCGAGCACGGACCTGACCGAGCTGGACAGCGCCCTGAGCGCGGTCAGCCAGCAGCGCGCGGTCTTCGGCGCGGTGCAGAACCGCTTCGAGCACACGCTGAGCGCGATGTCGGTCTACCAGGAGAACCTGGTCGCCGCCGAGTCGCGGATCCGCGACGTCGACATGGCCGAGGAGATGGTCAACCTGACGAAGGAGCAGATCCTGATGCAGGCCGGCCAGGCGATGCTCGCGCAGGCCAACCAGGCCCCGTCGTCGGTGCTGCAGCTGCTCCAGGGTTAGCCGCTACGCGGCAGACCACAGAGCTCCCGTGAGGAACATCGTGGGCCTGGCCCTCCACTCGAGGGCCAGGCGCCACAGCTCCGCGGGAGCTTGCGGGCCGGGGAGGTCGCAGACGGCTGCGACCTCCGGCACCGCCATCCTCGGCCAGCGCCGCAGCGCCTCCTCCACCGCGGGGAGCCGCTGAGGCTCCGCGCCGAGCGCGGCCGGCAGCCCCTCCGGCGCGAGCGGCCCCTCGCTGCGGCCCGCTTCGGACCGCACGACGAACGCCGGCGGGTCGGCGCCCACGTCGCGCGCCACGTCGAGGTCGGCGCCGAACGCCTCCACGATCGCGTTCGAGCCGAGGTCGACGGCGAACCGCTCGACGTCCATCCCCGGCACGTCGCGGGCGAGCGCCACGAGCGCGTCGGTCGTGTCCGCCTTCACCCGCTCGCACATGAGCGCCTCGCGGACGCGCCGCAGGTAGGGTCCGTCGAGCCCCTGCTCGGCCGCGGCCTTCACCGCCAGGCACGCCGGGTACGAGCTCCTCGGCGGCGCGTCGAGCCACAGCCGCGGGTCGACGGGCATCCCGCTCTCGGCCGCGGCGTCGAGGGTCGCAGCGAGGGCCGTGGGCGGTCGGGTTTCGCGCCAGAGCCCGCCCATGACGTAGGTGATCCGCACCTCCTCGCCGAATCCGGCCTCCATGCGCCGGAGCACGGGCTCGGCGCCCCACGACCACGGACACGCCGGATCGGTGACGTAGAGGACATGCAAGGCCAAGGGGCCAGCACAATACGCGGGGTGAGCACGCACCTCGGGACCAGCCTGAGCGGCCGCTACCGCCTCGATCAGCAGATCGGGACGGGCGGCATGTCGACCGTCTACCGGGCGTTCGACACCGTGCTCGAGCGCCAGGTCGCGGTCAAGCTCATGCACCGCGACATGGCGGGCCACGCCGACCAGCTCGAGCGCTTCCGGCGCGAGGCGCGCTCCGTGGCGCAGCTCAACCACCCGCACATCGTCCAGGTCATCGACGCGGGCGAGGACGAGAACATGCCGTACATCGTCTTCGAGTACGTCGAGGGCGAGACGCTCAAGGACCGCATCCGCCGCTTCGGCCGCCTGCCGGTGCCCGAGGCGATCGCCTACGCGATCGAGATCGCGTGGGCGCTCGGCGCCGCGCACGACCGGGGCATCGTGCACCGCGACGTCAAGCCGCAGAACGTGCTCGTCGACGAGGAGGGCTCCGCGAAGGTCACCGACTTCGGCATCGCCCGCACGCTCGACCAGGAGGGGCTGACCGCCGACGGGCGCGTGCTCGGCACGACCGACTACGTGTCGCCCGAGCAGGCGCTCGGCCACGCCGTCACCGGGCAGTCGGACCTGTACTCGCTCGGCGTCGTCCTCTACGAGATGCTGACCGGCGACGTCCCGTTCCACGGCGAGAACCAGGTCGCGGTCGCGATGAAGCACGTGCGCGAGGAGCTGCCTGACCTTCAGTACCGCCGCCCGGAGGTGTCCTCGGCCCTCGCCGCGGTGCTCGACCGCATGACCGCGAAGGACCTCTCCGTCCGCTACCACACGACGCACGAGCTGATGGCCGACCTCGAGGACGTCTTCGTGGTCGAGAGCGCGCGCGCGGGCCAGACGACGGGTGAGGCCACGCAGGTCCTTCGCGCGCTGCCGCAGCCGAAGCGCTCGCGCCTGCCGCTGCGGATGCGCACGTCGATGCTCGCGTTCGTGGCCTTCCTCCTGCTCGCCGCCGCGGCGACGGTGACGATCCTCGTCGTCGCCGCCGACCGCACGCAGCGGGGCACGGGCGCGGTGCGCGACTCCCGGCCGCCGGCGCCCGACCTCGCGAGCGTCTCGCTCGGCGCACGCGCGGCGACGGACTTCGACCCGATCGGCGGCGACGGCGAGCACGGCGACGAGGCGTTCGCGGTCCTCGACCGCGACCAGGGCACGATCTGGACGACCGAGACCTACAGCGCCGGCGACCTCCAGAAGGACGGCGTGGGGATCTCGCTCGACGCGAAGACCGACGACGGCGGCGGCATCCTCGGCCGCCGGCTCGTCGTGCGGACGAAGACGCCGGGCTTCACGGCCGCCGTGTACGGCGCGGTCGACGGCCGGCCCGAGGTCCTCGACGGCTGGACCCTCCTCGCGTCGCCGCGGAAGATCGACGGGACGGAGCAGGTGGAGCTCGACAACGGCGGGCGCCGCTACCGACACTACCTGCTGTGGATCACCGAGCTCGCGCCCGACGACACGCGGGTCGAGATCTCCGAGCTCGAGCTGTTCAGCGCGGCCCGCTAGAAGCGATGTGACCGCTCGCGCTCGAAGCGCTCGAGCGCGAGGTGCACGAGGCGGTCGACGAGCTCGGCGTAGGGGACGCCGGTGGCCGCCCACAGCTTCCCGTAGACGCTCGTCTGCGTGAAGCCGGGCATCGTGTTGACCTCGTTGAGCAGCACGTCGTCGCCGTCGACGAAGAAGTCGACCCGGGCGAGGCCGTGGCAGCCCGCGAGGTCGAACGCGGCGACGGCCAGCTCGCGCACCCGGTCGCGCGTCGCGTCGGGGATCCGCGCGGGGACGACCAGCTCCATCCCGCCCGGCTCGTACTTCGCCTCGTAGTCGTACCAGCCGGCGCCGCGCCGCAGGACGATCTCCCCCGGCAGCGACGCGCGGTCGCCGAGGACCGAGCACTCGACCTCCAGCCCGGTGGCGTTCGCCTCGACGATCACCCGCGGGTCGTGGCGCAGCGCGCCCTCAAGGGCGGAGACGAGCTCGGTGCCGCCCTCGCGCACCGGCGCGATCCCTACGGACGAGCCGAGCCGCGCCGGCTTCACCCAGATCGGCCGGCCGAGGCCGTGCAGGCGCTCGACCACGTCGCCGGGCGCGCGCTCGAAGTCGGCCTCGTGCACGGCCTCGTACGCGACCTGCGGCAGCCCGGCCCGCGCGACGACGTCCTTGAGCAGGAGCTTGTCCATGCACACGGCGCTCGCCGCCACGCCGGAGCCGACGTACGGGACGTCGAGCAGCTCGAGCAGGCCCTGGACCGTGCCGTCCTCGCCGAACGGTCCGTGCAGCACCGGGAAGGCGGCGTCGCAGCCGAGCAGGCCGCGGCCGGCGCGCAGCTCGACCTCGTCGCCGTCGCACGTCCACGTCCCGTCGCGCGCCAGCTCGACCGCCACTACGTCGTGCCCCGCCTCGCGCAGCCCGGCGCGGACCGACTCCCCTGAGGCCAGCGAGACGTCGTGCTCCGACGAGCGCCCGCCCGCGAGGACGGCGATCCTCACCGGCGCGCCCCGGCGCCCGGGGTGCCCCCGGTGGTGTCGTCGTCCTCCGGCGGGGGCACCTCGTCGCCCGGATCGGGTTCGGGATCGGGATCGAGATCGGGGTCGAAGCGCCCGACGGTGATCGTCACCTGCGAGCCTCGCTCGACCTCGCGCCCGGCCGCGGGCGACTGGCCGAGCACCTTGCCGTCGTCGCTCGGGCGGTCCACCGGCTCGTCCTGCACGTCGACCTCCAGGCCGGCGCCCGACAGGCGCTCGGCCGCCTGCGACTCGCTGAGCCCCGTCACGCCGGGGACGGCGACCTTCTCGATCTCCTTCGCCACCGTCAGGTTCACCGTCGTGCCCTTCTCGACCTCGGTCCCGGCGGCCGGGTCCTGGCCGATGACGGTGTCGGGCTCGGCGTCGGCGGTCTCCTCGCGCGTGACGGACACCTCGAGGCCCGCCCGCTCGAGCTCGGCGCGCGCCTCGTCGAGCCCGCTGTCGACGACGCCGGGCACCGTGACCTCCTCGGGCCCGCTCGAGACGACGAGCGTCACCGTGCTGCCCACCTCGACCTGCGCGCCGACGGCCGGGACGGTCTCGATCACCCGCCCCCGCTCGACGTCGTCGGACGGCTCGCGGCGCTCGCGCGCCTTGAAGTTCTCCTGCACGAGCCGCTCGCGCGCCTCCTTGCGCGGCAGCCCCTCGACGTTCGGCACGCCGGTCAGCCCCGGGCCGTCGGAGACGGTCAGCGTGACCTCCTCGCCGACCTCGAGCTCGACGCCGGGCCCCGGGTCCTGCGCGATGACCTCGTCCTTCGGCCGCGCGTTGCGCACGTGCTCGGCGACCGGCTTGAAGCCCTCGTTGCGCAGCGTGCGCGCCGCGGTCGCGACGTCCGCCCCGACGAGCCGCGGCACGGGCCGCGTGTCCTCCCCGCCCAGGAGCAGCGCGGCGACGACGGCGCCCGCGATCAGCAGCGCCGCCAGCAGGCCCCACAGCCACCAGCGTGGTCCGCGCTCCTCCTCGAGTGGCGCGGCGTACGCGACCTCCTCCTCGACCGCAGCGCCGACCACCGGCATGAACGCGGTGGTGTCCGCGCCGCCGGGCTCCCCGAGCGCCGCGCGCACCGCCTCGAGCGCGGCGATGAAGTCGTCGGCGTCGGCGAAGCGCTGGTCGGGCTCCTTGGCCAGCGCGCGCAGGACGACCGCCTCGAGGTCGAGCCCGACCGCCGGGTTGAGCCGGCTCGGCGGCAGCGGCGGCTCGGACACC
>DASZDF010000758.1:0-1505 GCA_035942275.1 Solirubrobacteraceae bacterium
GCCGGCCGCGGCCGGCGTGAACGAGTGGCGACCCGTCGCCATCTGCTCCTCCCCCGCCTCGATGACGACCCGCCGCAGCCGGTCGGTCGAGTCCGGGCCGACGTAGCGGCCGATGAGGCCGCTGACGATGTCCTGCTTCGACGCCTTCAGCTCGAACGCCGCGCGGTCGAGCCGCTCGGCGTGCGCGGAGGGGAGGCGGACGTACAGAGGGGTGCGCTCTGCCATATCGCGATATCACGATAGCAAGCTCAGGTCAGGAGCGGTTCGGCTCGGCGACGAGGCGCCGCCCGAGCGCATCGACGTCGCCCGCGCCCAGGACCAGCAGGAGGTCGCCGGCACGGAGCTCCTCCGCCAGCGCCCGCTCAGCCGCGTCGAAGTCCGGGAGCCACAGCGCCTCCTGCCCCTCGACCGCCTCGGCGATCAGGCGCCCGGTCACCCCGGGGAAGTCCTCGGCGCGCTCGCGGGCGGGATAGACGTCGAGCACGCCGACGAGGTCGGCGGCCGACAGCGCGCGGCCGAAGTCGGTGTAGAGGTGCTGCGTGCGCGAGTACAGGTGCGGCTGGAAGACCGCGACGACACGGGCGTAGCCGAGCTCGCGCGCGGCGGCGATCGTCGCCGCCACCTCGGTCGGGTGGTGCGCGTAGTCGTCGACGACGACCGCGCCGCTGGTAGTCGTCCCGAGCCGCTCGAACCGCCGCCCGGCGCCGCGGAACGTCGCCAGCTCCGCGGCGGCCCGCGCACGCTCGGCGCCCGCCAGCACCGCGGCCTCGAGCGCGGCCGCCGCGTTGCGGCGGTTGTGCTCGCCGGGCACCGCCAGCTCGGGCCCTTCCCAGTCGGCGAACAGCTCGGTGCGCCCATCGCCGCGCAGCGGCAGCAGCTCCGCGGGCAGCACGGCGACCGGGGCGCCGGCCAGGAAGCGTCGGAACGCCCCCTCCAGCTCGCCCAGCGACGCCCACTCGGTGTGGTGGTCGAGCTCGACGTTCGTCACCACCGCGACGTCGACGTCGAGCGCGAGGAAGCTCCGGTCGGACTCGTCGGCCTCCACGACGAGCCAGTCCCCGCTCCCCCACGCCGCGTTCGTCCCGGTCGTCGAGAGCGTCCCGCCGATGACGTACGCCGGGTCGAGGCCGCAGCCGAGCAGCGCGTGCGCGACCATCGATGACGTCGTCGTCTTCCCGTGCGCGCCCGCGACCGCGATCGTCTTCTTCTGGCGGGTCAGCTCGGCGAGCAGGTCCGCGCGCGACAGGACGCGCAGCCCGCGCTCCCGCGCCGCCGCCACCTCCGGATTGGAGGCGGGGATCGCCGTCGACACGACCACCTCGACGTCGTCGCCGGCGGGCACGTTCGCGGCGTCGTGGCCGATCGCCACGTCCACGGCGGCGGCCCGCACCGGCTCGAGGTACGGCGACTCCGCCTGGTCGGAGCCGGTCACCGAAGCGCCGAGCGAGCGGCACACGATCGCGTAAGCGCTCATCCCCGCGCCCTCGATCCCGACGACGTGCAGC
>DASZDF010000759.1:0-1889 GCA_035942275.1 Solirubrobacteraceae bacterium
ACGAGGCCGGTGCGGCAGGTGCCCGGCGCGGGGCCGCCGCGGTCCTCCATCTCGACCCCGATCGTGCCCGACGCGCGGCGCCGGCTCGCGCGCCCGTCGACGTCGTAGTGGAAGACGCGCTCGGTCCCGTCGTCGAGGCGCACCGTGTGGTCGAACTCGTCGCCGAACGCCCCCGCGCGGATGTTGAACCGCAGCAGCTCGTCGGGGATCTGGATGAAGCCCCGGGGCTCACAGCCCGCGTTCCAGCCGATGCGGATGACCGACACGCGGCGGCGGGTCAGCCGCATGACGACCGGGAGGTCCTGCGAGGTCTCGCCGGTGAGCACGCGCCCGGGCGCGTGCGTCGCGCGGAAGCTGACGCGGTCGTAGTCGCACGTGTCCTCCGGCTCCTCGCCGCTCGCGCCGCTGCCGACCGCGACCTCCGCCTCGACCGTCCCCGTGATCGCGTTGCCGCGGATCCGCCCGCGGAACTTCACGCCGACGCCGCCGAGACGCTCCTCGAGCAGCCGCTCGAAGACGATCGCCGTCGCCGTGAACGCGCCGCCGGCGCCCTTCGACGTCCGCATCGTGAACTCGCCCACCCGCGGCTCGGCCGGCGCGCCCGCCCTGCGCGTGAGCGCGTGGCCGAACGAGTACCCGCTGCCCGACCTGCACTTGGCCGTGAACATCACGCCGATGCGCTCGACGTTGCTCGTGGCCGTGTTCACCCGCAGCACGATCGGCTGGCCGTCGCGGGTGACGCCGCCGTAGGAGCGCGTGGCCGCGCTCGCGACGGCCGGGAGCGCGGCCGAGGACACGACGGCGAGCAGCAGCGCGACGCGGATCATGCTCGGGATCCTGTCAGGCCTAGACGATCGTGCCGGAGCCCACGACCGCGTCGTCGGCGGCCAGGAACACCGCGGTCTGGCCGGGCGACGCCGCGTCGAACGGCTCGAGCAGCTCGACCTCGCCGTCGCGCAGCCGGCACGGCACCGGCCGCGACCGGTAGCGCAGCTTCACGCGCGCGACGTCGCCGGCGTCGCGGTGCAGCGTCACGCCGCGCACGGTCACGCGGTGCGTCGCCAGCGCCTCGCGCGGCCCGACGGTGACCGTGTTCGCGCGCGGGTCGGTGGCGATGACGTACAGCGGCTCGCCCGACCCGCCGCCGATGTCGAGGCCCCGGCGCTGCCCGACGGTGTAGTGGTGGTGGCCGCGGTGGCGGCCGAGCGCACGTCCGCGACGGTCGACGATGTCCCCCGGCCGGTCGCGGATGCCGCCGTGCCGGGCGAGGAACGCCGCGCGGCCGGTCCCGGCGAGGAAGCAGAGGTCCTGCGAGTCCGGCTTGTTCGCGACCGAGATGCCGGCCTCGGCGGCCAGCGCGCGCACCTCCGGCTTGCGCAGCTCGCCGAGCGGGAAGCGCAGCCGGGCGATCGAGTCCGGCCTCAGCCCCGCGAGCATGTACGTCTGGTCCTTCGCCTCGTCGAGCGCGGGGCGCAGGAGGCCGTCGTCGCCGACCCGCGCGTAGTGCCCGGTGGCGAGGGCGCCCGCGCCGAGCCGGTCGGCGAGGTCGAGCATCGCGTCGAGACGGACGTGCCCGTTGCAGCGGATGCACGGGTTCGGCGTGAGGCCCGCCGCGTGGTCGGCGAGGTACGGCTGGACGACGCCGGCGCGGAACTCGGCGCGGAGGTCGAGGGTCAGGTGGGGCAGGCCGAGGCGGTGCGCCACGCCGCGCGCCGCCCGCACCGCGGACGCCGAGCAGCAGCTGCGCTCGCCGTCGTTGTCCGGGTCGCGCCACAGCTCGAGCGTGACCGCCACGACCTCCGCGCCGGAGCGGGCGCAGAGCAGCGCGGCGACGGCGGAGTCGACGCCGCCGGACATCGCGACGACGACGCGATCGGGGAGAGCGGGCC
>DASZDF010000760.1:0-2490 GCA_035942275.1 Solirubrobacteraceae bacterium
GGTCGTGGCTGCCCGAGCCCATGCGCCGCGCCCTCGGGCCGGAGCTGGTCGCCGCGCTGCACCCGCGCGAGGACGTCGCGCTCGTGACGCCCGCGTCGGCGTGGGCGAGCCCGCAGGCGCTCCTCGCGGTGACCGACCGGCGCCTGTTGTGGCTGCTCGACGACGCGGTGACCGGGCGCGTGCGGTCGATCGACTTCGGCGCGATCGCGGACGTCACGACGCGGCTGGCGTGGCCCCGCCGGCGTCACGCCGTCCTGCGGCTCGAGCGCCGCAACGGGCGCCGGCCGCTGACGTTCACCGAGCTGCGGCCGGAGACCGCGGAGGCGATCGCCGAGCGGATCCGCTCCGCGCGCGCGTAGGGTGCGCGCATGGAGTTCCGTCACCGCCTGCGCGTCCGCTACGGGGAGTGCGACCCGCAGGGCGTCGTCTACTTCGCCCGCTACGCCGACTACGTCGACATCGGGATGACCGAGCTGTGGCGCGCGCGCATCGGCCCGTACGGCGAGATGGTCGACGCGGGCAGCGACATGGTGGTCGCCGAGCTGCTGCTGCGCTACCGCTCCCCGGCGCGCTTCGACGAGGAGATCGACGTCGTCATCGTCGTCGAGCGGCTGGGCGAGACGTCGCTGACCTGCGCCTGGCGGATCGAGCGCGAGGGTGGCGTGCTCGTGGAGGGCACGATCCGCCAGGTGTGCATCGACCCGGAGACGAAGACCAAGAAGCCGCTGCCGGCGGACGTCCGCGCCGCGCTGGCATGAGCGGGGCGGCCGCTCCGCCCGCCACCGCCGCGCGGCGGGTCGCGGCGACCCGCTACGTGACGCCGCTGCGCGAGGGCGGGTCGCTCCCCGGGCTCGTCGAGGCCGACGACGACGGGCTCTACGTCGTCAAGTTCCGGGGCGCGGGGCAGGGGGCGAAGGCGCTGGTCGCGGAGGTGGTCGTCGGCGAGCTCGCGCGCGCCCTCGGGTTCCCGGTGCCCGAGCTCGTCTTGATCGAGCTCGACGCGCAGCTCGGCGCGGCCGAGCCCGACCCGGAGATCCACGACCTCATCAACGCGTCGGTCGGGAGCAACCTGGGCGTCGACTTCCTGCCGGGCGCGCTCGCCTTCGACGAGTGCGCGGCGCGCGGGCTGGCGGCGGAGTGGTGCGCCGAGGTCGTGTGGCTCGACGCGCTGACGACGAACGTCGACCGCACGCCGCGCAACCCCAACCTGCTCGTGTGGCACGGGCGGACGTGGCTCATCGACCACGGCGCGGCGCTCTACCTCCAGCACGGCGCCACCGACCTCCCGTCGCTCGCCGAGCGCCCGTTCCCAGGCATCGGCGACCATGTGCTGCTCCCGCGCGCGGGCAGCGTCGTCGAGGCGCACGAGCGGCTCGCCGAGCGCGCCGCCGCCGCCGTGCCGGGCGCCGCCGCGCTCGTGCCGGAGGACTGGGTGGACGACGTCGCGCCCTACGTCGAGTACCTCGAGCGGCGCCTCGCGTGGGGCGGCTTCGCCGAGGAGGCCGAGCGTGGCCGACCGTAGCCCGTTCCAGTACGCGGTCGTTCGCGTGGTCCCGAGCCTGGAGCGCGGCGAGTTCGTCAACGCGGGCGTCGTGGTCTTCTCCCGCCAGCTCAAGTTCCTCGAGGCGCGGGTGGCGCTCGACGAGGGGCGGCTGCTCGCGCTCGCGCCCGGCACCGACACGGCGCCGATCCGCTCGCAGCTCGAGGGGCTGGCCGCCGTCGCCGCCGGCGACCCGGCCGCGGGCGCGGTCGCGCGCATGGAGCCCTCCGAGCGCTTCCACTGGCTCGTCGCGCCGGCGTCGACCGTGCTGCAGCCGGGCCCGGTCCACACCGGCCTGTGCGACGACCCGCGCGCGCTGCTCGACCGGCTGTTCAAGACGCTTGTGCTCTCGCCGCTGGCCGCGATGCGCCGCGAGTACCTCGCCGCCGCGCTCGAGGAGGCCGATCTCGGGGCCACCTGGCTCGAGCAGTTCCGCCGCTGGTTCGGCGAGGCTGCGGGCGTCGTGGGGGAGCCCAACGCGCTCGTGCTCGCCACCGCCGGCACCGCGGGTGCCCCGAGCGGGCGCGTGGTGCTGCTGAAGGGCGTCGACGAGCGGGGCTTCACGGTGTTCACGAACCGCGCGTCGCGCAAGGGCCGCGAGGCGGCGGAGAACCCGCGCGCGGCGCTCGTCTTCCCCTGGGTCGCCATGGAGCGCCAGGTGGTGGTGACGGGAGCGATCGCGCCGGTGCCCGACGAGGAGTCCGACGCCTACTTCGGCTCGCGCCCGCGCGGCGCCCAGCTCTCCGCGCTCGCGAGCCCGCAGTCCGCGGTCGTCGGCTCACGCGACGAGCTCGAGCGGCTGCGCGCGGAGGCGGAGCGGGCGCACCCCGAGGGCACACCCGTCCCGCGCCCGGCGCACTGGGGCGGCCTGCGCGTCGAGCCCGACGCGGTGGAGTTCTGGCAGGGCCGGCCGGACCGGCTCCACGACCGCCTGCGCTTCCGGCGCGAGG
>DASZDF010000761.1:0-5882 GCA_035942275.1 Solirubrobacteraceae bacterium
CCCGAGTCGAAGGCGCTGGCGAAGGAGCTCAAGCGCCGCGGGTTCCGGTTCGTCGGCCCGACGACGGCCTACGCGGCGATGCAGGCGTGCGGGCTGGTCAACGACCACCTGGCCGCTTGTGTCGCTCGTAACGCATGACACCCGATCCGCCTGCGATCCTTCACGCCGTGGAACGCCCTCGGATGCTCGTGTGCGAAGACGCGATCGGCTACCGCATGCTGATCCGGCGGTGGCTCGAGGACGCGGGCGTGGAGGTCGTCGGCGAGGCGCCGACGTGGCCGGAGGCCGAGCGGCTCGCGGCCGAGCTGCAGCCCGACGCCGTCGTCGCCGACCTGTGGATGCCGACCCTCGACGTCGACGCGCTCGGCCGCCTGCGCGGCCTGGCGCCGAGCGCGGCCATCGTGTCGCTCAGCGGCCTCAGCGTCGAGGAGGCGCAGCGGCTCGTCGGCGACACCGGCGCCGTCGACCTCTTCCTCTCCAAGCGCCAGCCGCCGGCGGAGATCGTCGACTCGCTGCGCAGCTTCGTGCGCGAGAGGATGGGCGCCGAGCAGTCCTAGTGGATCGGCGTCGTGACGCGCTCGACGCCGCTCAGCTCGAACACCCAGTAGTCCTGCCCCATCACGGGGACCGACACGTTGTAGACGGGCACGTTGCCGATCCGGCCCTCGAACGTCCCGTGGTGCGCATGGCCGTGGAGGACGAGGTCCGGCTCGTGCTCGGCGATCGGCGGCGCGAGGCGGTCGGTGCCGAGGTAGGTCCAGATCGGCTCGGGCTCGCCGACGAGCGTCTCGGAGGTCGGCGCGTAGTGCAGCAGCGCGATGCGCACCGGGCAGTTCGCGATCTCGCGCAGACCGTGGTCGAGCGCCGCGGCCTCCGCGCCCGCCTCGGCGTAGATCCCGCGCAGCGACGGCTCGCCGAAGTCCGGCAGGTGCGAGCCGGGGAAGCCGCCGACGAAGCCCTTCACGCCGGCGACGCCGACCTCGACGCCGCCGACATCGAGGATCACGTGCGCGCGGTCCAGCACCTGGATGCCCGCCTTCTCCCAGATCGGCAGGCACGACTCGACGTCGTTGCTGTGCCAGTCGTGGTTGCCGAGCACGGCGACGATCGGCATCTCGAGCGGCGCGCACGCCTCCGCGAGGACCTCCGCCTGCTCGGGCTGGCCGTGCGTCGTGAGGTCGCCGGCGAGCAGCAGGACGTCGGCCTTGGCGTCGAGCCCGGCGAAGGCGCGGATCGCGTGCTCGCGCTGCGCGGGGCGGCAGTGGACGTCGCCGGCCGCCGCGATGCGGACCGATTCGGACATGTCGCCCCCTTACCCCGATCGGGTAGAGGGGCGACATGGACCTCAACGCCGCCGAGTTCCGCGAGATCGTCGAGTCCCTGCGCCGGACGATCGTCGTGCTGCGCGAGATCGACGTCCGCTACGCGCTCGCTGGGAGCGTCGCGTCGTGGGCCCGCGGCGGTCCCGAGACGGTCAACGACCTCGACCTGATCGTCGCGCCGGAGGACGCCGAGAAGGCGTTCGAGGCGCTGAAGGCGAGCGGGATGGAGGGCGAGGTCCCCCCGGAGGGCTGGCTGTACAAGCTGACCGACGGCGACGTCGAGATCGACCTCATCCACAAGGTCACGGGCGTCGAGGACGTCCACGAGATCCTCGACCGCAGCGAGGTCATGCGCGTCGCGTCGCTCGACTGCCCGGTCGCCCGCGTCGAGGACCACCTGACGCCGAAGCTCCTCGCCTTCAACGAGCACTACCTCGACTACACGGGCGCGCTGCGCGTCGCGCGGGCGCTGCGCGAGCAGGTCGACTGGGAGCAGCTGCGGCAGCGCACGTGCCACTCGCCCTACGCCCGCGGGTTCTTCGGCCTCCTCGAGGCGCTGGACGTCATCCCGGGCGAGGACGGCGCGCGGCCGGGGGAGACGGGCGGCGGCGCGGAGCGGCCCGGGCACGCAGAGCGCCCCGGGCCGCAGATCCGCGTCGTGCAATAGGCCGCCCGGACGGCGGCCCTCTCCATCAAGGGCCGCGACCGGACGTCCACGGCCGTGCTAACCCTTGGGTTCGTCGCCCACCGACTGCGCGCCGGCGCGCGCGGCCTCGGCCTGCGCGAGCTGCCGGTTGACGTGGTCCCAGTCGAGGTTGCGGAAGAACGCCTCGACGTACTCGCCGCGGCCGTCCGGCGTCGCGCCGAAGTCGCGCGCGTACGCGTGCTCGTACACGTCGAGCGCGAGGATCGGGACCATGTTGTAGACCGCCCAGAGGTTCTGGGTGTCCATCAGGTAGTTGAAGATCGAGCCGTCGTTCAGGTCGTAGCCGACCATCACCCAGCCGCGGGCGGCCTTGGCGCCCTTGCGGATCGCGTGCTTCCACATGTCCACGCCGCCCGGGTACTCGTCCTCCACCAGCTCGGCGAAGCGGCCCTGCGGTTCGCCGCCGGATCCGCCGAGGTGCCCGAAGTACAGGTCGTGGTTCTTGAAGCCGAGGAGGGCGAACGTGTAGTTGTCGGTCGCCAGGGCGCGCAGCTCGGAGTAGACCTGGTTGCCCTCGGCCGACTCGTAGTCGATGTCCTTGAGCTTGCCGCGCAGCTCGTTCGTCTTCTTCACGTAGCCCTGGTAGAGCTTGTAGTGGTCCTCCATCGTCTGGCGGGAGATCCCGTCGAGATCCTTGTGGAGCGACGGAAAGTCGCGGGCGACGATCTCATCCCAAGGCATGCAGTTCCTCCTGTGAGTTGACGAGGCGGAACGGTACCCTGCGCCCGCGCATGCGGACGTACGACCACCGGACGTTCACGGCCGCGCGCGTCGCGACCACCCGCGAGCGCTCGATCAGCGTCTGCCTGCCCGCCCGCGACGAGGCGCAGACGATCGGCCCGATCCTCGAGCGACTGCTGCCGCTGCGCGAGCGCGGCGTGATCGACCAGGTCGTCGTGGCCGACGACTCGACCGACGGGACGGCGGAGATCGCGCGGCGTCTCGGGGCCGAGGTCCACGCGCAGTCGGCGCTCATGCCGGAGTTCGGCCCGGTGCGCGGGAAGGGCGACGCGATGTGGCGCGCGCTCTCGGTCCTGACCGGCGACGTCGTGTGCTTCCTCGACGCCGACTCCGAGGAGCTCGGCGAGCACTTCGCGCTCGACCTCGTCGGGCCGCTGGCGTGCGGCGACGGCGTCGCGTTCGCGAAGGCGTTCTACCGGCGACCGTGGCGGGAGGGGCGGATCGTGCAGCCGCAGGGCGGCGGGCGCGTCACCGAGCTGCTCGCGCGCCCGATGCTCAACCGCTTCTTCCCCGAGCTCGCCGGCTTCCACCAGCCCCTCGCGGGGGAGATCGCGGCGCGTCGCGACCTGCTGATGGCGCTCCCGTTCGCGACCGGCTACGCGGTCGACGTCGCGCTGCTCATCGATGCGTGGCGGGCGGTCGGGATCGACGCGCTCGCGCAGGTCGACCTCCGCGTCCGCCAGAACCGCCACAAGCCGCTGGCGAGCCTCGGCCCGATGGCCGCCGAGGTGCTCGCGGGGATCGCCTCGCGCATGGAGCGCGACGGGCGGCTGACGGCGGCGGGGGAGGGCGAGCCGCTCGTCGAGCGCCCCCCGATGGCGTCCTGCGTGACCCTGGTCACAGGCTCCTGACCGGCGGTCGACCGCCACTACATTGGATGTCCGGCCCCCTACGCCGGCATCCCTGCGATGAGGCTCTCCCGCACCCCGACACCACTTCTGCGCCTGCGCAGCGACGACCAGCTCGTCGCAGCGTTCCGCGACGGCCGCGACGACGCGTTCACCGAGATCGCCGAGCGCTACCGCGAGCGGCTCGTCGCGTACGCGAGCCACATGCTGCGCTCGCTCGGGCCGGCGGCGGCGGAGGACGTCGTGCAGGACGTCCTGATCCGCGCCTACCGCGCGCTGCGGGCCGACGGCCGGCCGATGGCACTGCGCGCGTGGCTGTACCGGATCGCGCACAACCGCTGCCTCGACGAGCTGCGCGCCGAGCGGCCCACGAGTGAGCTGCACGACGGCCTGGCCGCGGCGACGGAGGATCCGGTGGCGACGTTCGGGCGCCGGGAGCGGCTGCGCGAGCTGGTCGTCGACATCCAGGGCCTGCCGCCGCAGCAGCGCTCCGCGCTCGTCATCCGCGAGCTCGACGGCCTCTCCTACGCGGAGCTGGCGGAGGCGCTGGACACCACGGTGCCCGCGGTGAAGTCGCTGCTCGTGCGCGCGCGGATGAACCTCGCCGCGGCGGCCGAGGCGCGGGAGCCGGACTACGCCGGCGAGAGCGCGCGGCCGACGAGCATCGCGATGGCGTCGGCGTAGCCCAGCTCGCCGAACAGCACGCGTGCCTTCATCGTGCGATCGAGGAGGTCGCGCATCACGTACGCGGTCGTCTCGAGGTCGAGGTCGGCGGCGATCTGGCCGCGGGCCTGCAGCCGCCCGAGGAACGCCTCGAGCTCGATGCGCCACGGCTGGGTCAGGCTGAGCCACTCGTCGAACTCCTCGGCGAGCTCGTAGCCGCGGTTGGCGATCGGCAGCACGTCGGAGAACTGCTCGGCGGCCTCCTGCACGGCGAGTTGCAGCGCGTCGAGGGCCGCGTCGAGGTCGTGGTCCTCCGCGGTGACCCGGGCGGTCGCAGCGCCGAGCGCGCGGCTCAGCTCCATCGCCAGCGCGCCGGGAAGGGCCTCCTTGGAGGGGAAGTAGAGGTAGAACGTCCCCTGGGCCACGTTCGCGCGGGTCGCGATGCTCGAAACGGTCGTCCTCTCGTAGCCGTGCTCGGCCAGAACCTCCCGCGCCGCGGCGAGCAGTTGCTCCCGCCGGCCCCCTGAGGACGTGCTCTGGTCGATCGACATGGCGTCAACGTTACCGGCGGACGTGCATGGATCGCCAGTCCTCCGGTAATCACACCTCCATGGCCGTTGACTATCAGGCTCGTCTCGACGCGCTCCTGGAGCGGGGCGAGGACCAGGGCTGCGTGAACCTCTCGGAGCTCTCGACGATCGTCAGCCAGCTCGAGCTCGACGACGACGAGCTCGGCGATCTCCACAACCGCCTCGACGAGCTGGGCGTCAACGTGACCGACGACTGCGGGCGCGTGGGCGTCGCGACGACGAGCTTCCAGCCACACGACCTCTCGACGTCCACCACCGACGCGCTGCAGCTCTTCCTCAACGAGCTCGGCCGCTACCCGCTGCTCACGGCGGCCGACGAGATCGAGCTCGCCAAGCGGATCGAGCGCGGCGACCTCGCCGCGAAGGAGCGGATGATCCTCTCGAACCTGCGGCTCGTGGTGTCGATCGCGAAGAAGTACCAGGGCTCCGACCTGCCGCTGCTCGACCTCATCCAGGAGGGGATCTTCGGGCTCGTGCGCGCGGCGGAGAAGTTCGACTGGCGCAAGGGCTACAAGTTCTCCACGTACGCGACGTTCTGGATCCGCCAGGCGATCCAGCGCGGCATCGAGACGAAGGCGCGGACGATCCGCATCCCGATCCACGTCGGCCAGCGCGAGCGGAAGATCGCGAAGGCCGAGCGCGAGCTGACGACGCGGCTCGGCCGTGCGCCGACCGACGAGGAGATCGCCTCCGCGGCGGACCTGAGTCTCGAGCACGTGCGCGACGCGCGCGAGGCGGCGCGGACGATCACGTCGCTGGACCGGCCGGTCGGCGAGGAGGGCGAGACCGCGTTCGGCGACCTCCTGCCCGCGGAGGGGCCGCTGCCGGACGAGGAGGTCCACATCGCGCTGCGCGAGGAGGCGCTGCGCCGCGCGGTCGAGCGCCTGCCCGACGTCGAGCAGAAGGTTGTGAAGCTGCGCTACGGCATCAACGGCGGCGGCGCCCCGACGCCGTTGCGCGAGACCGCCGAGCGCGTGGGGATGACGCCCGCCGAGGTCCGCCGCGTCGAGTC
>DASZDF010000762.1:0-2374 GCA_035942275.1 Solirubrobacteraceae bacterium
CGTCATCGCCGGGCTGGAGCAGCCGGACGCCGGCGAGGTGGAGGTCGGCGGTGAGACCGCGACCCACCTGCCCGCGCAGAAGCGCGACGTCGGCTTCGTCTTCCAGCACTACGCCGCGTTCAAGCACATGACCGTGCGCGACAACGTCGCGTTCGGGCTCGAGATCCGCAAGCGCCCGAAGGACCAGACGCGCAAGAAGGTCGACGAGCTGCTCGAGCTGGTGGGGCTCGCCGGCTACGACAAGCGCTACCCCTCCCAGCTCTCGGGCGGCCAGCGCCAGCGGATGGCGCTGGCGCGCGCGCTCGCCATCGAGCCGCGCGTGCTGCTGCTCGACGAGCCGTTCGGCGCGCTCGACGCCAACGTGCGCTCCGACCTCCGCGCGTGGCTGCGCCGCCTCCACGACGAGGTCCACGTCACCACCGTCCTCGTGACCCACGACCAGGAGGAGGCAATGGAGGTCGCGTCCAACCTCGTGGTGCTGCGCGACGGCCGGATCGAGCAGGCCGGCGCGCCGCGCGACATCTACGAGCGTCCGGCGAACGAGTTCGTGATGGGCTTCCTCGGCCCGGTCACCCCCGTCGACGGGCAGCTGGTGCGCCCGCACGACCTCATCCTCAGCGACGAACCGGTCGACGCGGCGGAGGAGGCGCAGGTCCAGCGCGTCGTGCACCTCGGCTTCGAGGTCCGCGTCGAGCTCGTCCGCGGGGGCGGCGAGCACGTCGTCGCGCAGCTGACGAAGACGGAGGCCGATCAGCTCGAGCTGCGGGACGGCGCGATCGTCTGGCTGCGCTCGACGGTCGCGCCGGCCGCGAGCGCGACCACGGGATGACGCCCGGGCGGCGCAGCGGTCAGGCGACCCAGCGCCACGAGGCGAACTGCGCCGCGAAGAGCGCGAGCAGGCCGGCGCTGACGAGGAGCGAGGCCTGGCGGCGGCCGGTGCTCGAGCTCGCCCAGATCGCGAGCCACACCTGGCAGGGGAAGGCGACGAGGAGGTAGCGCGGCGCCGACGTGAGCGGCGCGTACGGCGGGACGCTCGAGACCGCGACCGCGATCGTGGCGAGGACGTAGGCACCGTACGCGGCGGGGAGTCGGCGGAACGCGCCGACGCACGCGACCACGGCGAAGACGAGGAACGCGAAGTCGGTGAGGTTCGCGCCCGCGAGCTTCATGGGGTCCGCGAGCTGGCCCGCGGTCTCGACGCTCGGCGTCGTCAGGGCGTGGCTTCCCGCGATCTCGCGAAGGCTCAGCCACGCGTCCTCGATGCCGCGCAGCGCGCCGAGGCCGGGGACGAAGTCGCGGTCCCAGTAGCGCTCGTTCATGTGCAGGGGCGCGAGCGCGTCGCCGTGCGCGCCGAGGTACGCCGCGAACGCGAGCGTTCCCGCGGGCACGAGCAGCAGCCAGGCGGCCGACGGCTCGAGCGGGAAGCGGGGGCGCAGCGACCGGGCGGCGGGCGAAGCGGGCGCCGGGCGGTCGCCGCGCGGGCCGTAGAGGTAGAGGATCGCCAGCGGCACGAGCACGAGCACGCCCGCGACCCTCGTCGTGGCGGCGAGCCCGCCCGCGATCCCGGCGAGCCACCAGCAGCCGCGCCGCGCCGCGTAGAACGCGCCGACGGACAGCGCGAGGAAGAGCGACTCGGTGTAGACCGCCGAGAAGAACAACGCCAGCGGCGAGAACGCGACCAGCAGCACCGCGAGCCCCGCGACGTCGCGCCCGCGCTCGAGGGCGACCAGACGGTGGAGCAGGTACAGCGCGACCGCGAAGGCCACCAGCGAGACGACGATGCCCACGACGATCGTCGTCTCCGGCGACCGGGAGCCGGCGCGCACGAGCGTCGGGTAGAGCGGGAAGAACGCCTGCAACGACTCCGCCTGGCTGTAGCCGCCCTGGGCGATGGTGGCGTACGAGCCGGCGTCCCACGCCGTGGCCGGCGCCGTGAGCAGGTCGCCGAGGCTCCCGAACGGCCGCGAGAACGCGGGCGGCGACACCGTCGGCTCGGTGCCGAGCTTCAGCACCGCGAGCACGCCCGCGACCCACACCACCACGCGCGACGTCCAGAGCGCGTGCCATGCCGAGGCGAGGGCCTCGCGCTGGTCGGCGTCGACCGTGACCGCGCGCGCTCGCAGTCCCGACGGCCGCGCGGCCAGCGCCGCCGCGACGGCGACGGTCACCGCGCCGGCGAGCGCGAGCACCAGCGCGCCGACGGACCGGACCTCCCGCAGCACCGGTTCGTCCGGCGGCGACGCGAGCCGCCACGCGACGAGCGCGACGCCGAACGCCGCGAGCGCCAGGGCCACGCGCCCGAGCCAGGGCGCGCGGAAGGCCCAGGCCGCCGCGACCAGGAACGCGGCGAGCAGCGCGAGCGCCGGTCCCAGCG
>DASZDF010000763.1:0-9056 GCA_035942275.1 Solirubrobacteraceae bacterium
TCACCGCGGCGCGCACTCCGGAGGACGTGGTCGGCGGCCTCTCGCTCGGGGCCGACGACTACCTCGCCAAGCATTTCCACTTCCCCGAGCTGGTGGCGCGGATCCGCGCGCTCGACCGGCGCAACGGCAACGCGCGCCCCGCCGTGCTGAGCGCGTCGACGACGGTCCTGCTCGCGCTGAGCTGGTGGCTGATGGATCGCCACCTGCACCGCACGCTCCCGCAGGAGCTGGCCGACGACTCCGCGCGCACGCCGGAGGACGTGGGCGGCGGCCTCTCCCTCGGCGCTGACGACTACCTCGCCAAGCCGTTCCACTTCCCCGAGCTGGTGGCGCGCATCCGCGCGCTCGCGCGGCGCAACGGCAACGTGCGGCCGGCCGTGCTGGAGCGCGGGGACGTCGAGCTCGACCCCGCCCGCCGGACGGCGACGCGCGCCGGGCGCGACCTGCGACTCTCCCCCAAGGAGCTCGGGGTGCTGGAGGCGCTGATGGAGGCCGACGGCGCCGCGATCAGCGCCGAGGAGCTGCTCGAGCGGGTGTGGGACGAGAACGCCGATCCGTTCACCAACACCGTCCGCATGACGGTGATGACGCTGCGCCGCAAGCTCGGCGACCCGCCGTTCGTCGAGACGGTGCCGGGCGCGGGCTACCGCGTGTGACGCGGCTGACGATCCGCGCCCGGCTGACGGCGCTCTACGCCGCGCTGCTGGCGGCCTCGACCGCCGTGCTGCTCGCGCTGAGCTGGTGGCTGATGGACCGCCACCTCCATCGCACCCTGCCGGACCGGCTCGCCGACGAGTCGGCCGAGACGCTCGCGCTCCAGTACGTCCTGGCGTTCGCGGGCACGACGGTGATCGCGCTGGCGGCCGGGTGGCTCCTCGCCGGGCGGGTCCTGGCCCCGATCAAGCGGATGACCGAGGCGGCGAACGCCGTCACCGACGAGCGACTCGACGAGCGGGTGGCGCTCGACGGCCCGCACGACGAGCTGCGCGAGCTCGGCGAGACGTTCGACGCGATGCTCGACCGCCTCCAGGCGTCGCTGGACGCGCAGCGCCGGTTCGTCGCGAACGCGAGCCACGAGCTGCGCAGCCCGCTCACGGTCATCAGGACGGAGACCGAGGTGACGCTCGCCGACCCCGCCGCGAGCGCCGACGACTTCCGCGGGATGGCCCGGATCGTGCTCGAGGCGACCGACCGGACCGAGGCGCTCCTCGACGGGCTGATGGTCCTGGCGCGCTCGCAGCGCGGCCTGCTGCGCTCCGACCCCGTCGACCTGTGCGTCGTCGCCCGGCGGGCCGCCGCGGGCGGGATGGCCTCGGCCCGCGCGGCCGGCGTCCGGATCGAGGTGCAGGCCGACGGCGTCGCGACCGTGCCCGGCGACGAGTCGCTGCTCGAGCGGCTGGTGGCCAACCTGGTGGACAACGCCGTCCGCTACAACGAGCCGGGCGGCTGGGTCGTCGTGCGCGCCGGCGCGCCCGGCGTCGAGGTCGAGAACTCGGGCGCCGTCGTCCCACCCGAGGCGCTCGACCGCCTGACGCAGCCGTTCGAGCGCCTCAACCGCGCGCGCGACGCGCGCGGCAGCGGCCTCGGGCTGTCGATCGTCCGGGCGGTCGCCGACGCCCACGGCGGGACGCTCGACATCGCCGCCCGGCCGGACGGCGGACTGCGCGTGCGCGTCACGTTCACGACCTCTTAATGATCGCTTCAGCCGGCGTGCTTGACTGAGGCCATGACCCCGACGGTTCGTCGTCTCGGCTTCGGCGCGGCACTCGCGACCGGGCTCTCCCTCCTCGGCCTGTCGATCGGCGGCATGGCCTCGATCGACGCCGACCTCCGCGCCGCGGCCGAGCAGCGGCCGGGCGGGGAGCGCGTGAGCATCGTCGACGTCGACCGCAGGTGCGACCGCGACCGCGAGCGCGCGGTCGAGCGCGCCGCCGAGCGGCGCGACCTGTAGCGGCTACGGCAGCCGGCCGAACCAGGCCAGCGACAGCCCGCCGCCTGCGAGCACGAGCAGCAGCGCGCCGCCGGCGAACGTCGTCGTGATCTCGCGCTTCTCGCGCTTGGTCGCGACCTGGGATCCCAGCCGCTCGTAGACCGCCTCGAGCTTCTCGGCGTCCTCGACCGCGAACGTCTCACCGCCCGAGGCGTCCGCGATCCGCTTCAGCGTCTCGCGGTCGGGCGGCACCCGCTCGACCCGGACGTTCCCGCCGCGCTCGCGGACGCGGATCGTCCCCTCGTCGGTGCCGAGCGCGACCGTGTACACCGGGACGCGCAGCCGCCGCGCCTCGCGCGCCGCCTCGACCGGGTCGCGGCCCTTGACCGACTTGCCGTCGGAGAGCAGCACGATCGCGGCCGGCGGCGGGCGGCGGTCGTTGGCGTCGGGGCGCAGGACCCGGAGCGCGGTCGTGAGCGCGTCGCCCGTCGCCGTGCCGCCGGCGGGCGTGACCGCGGCCAGCGCGTCGCGCACGAGCCCGTGGTCGGCGGTCGGGAGCTGCGCGACCTCGGCGCCCTGGTTGAACGCGACGAGCCCGACCCGCACCCGCGAGGGGACCTCGTCGAGGAACTGCTCGGCCGCGCGGCGCGCCGCGACCAGGCGGTTGGGGTCGACGTCCTCGGCCTGCATGGAGCCGGAGCGGTCGGTGACGAGCAGGACCGACGCGCGGTCGACCGGGACGCTCACCGCCCGCTGGGGCTTGGCGATCGCGAGGATGAGCCCCGCGAGGCCGAGCGCGTAGAGCGCCATCGGCCAGTGGCGGCGCCACCCGGGGCGATGCGGGGCCACGGCGGGCACCAGCGCCGGGGAAGCGAAGCCCTCGCGGCCGCGCTGCGCGCGGGCGTACCACCAGATCGCCAGCGGGATCGCGACGAGCGCGATCAGGAGGAGCGGGCGCTCGAAGCTCACGGGATCCTGCCGGACGACTGGACGCGGTCGGGCCGCTCGCCCAGCGTGACCGTGATCTCCCGCTCCGTTCCGTCGCGCAGCACGCGGACGCGCACCCTGTCGCCCGGCCGCTTGCCGTCCAGCGCCTGCGACACGTCGTCGGGCTCGGTGATGCCGCGGCCCTCGATCCACACGATCACGTCGCCGTCGTCGCTGAGGATCGAGGAGCTGCCGCGGATGCCGGCCCTGTCGGCCGGGCCGCCGGGGGTCACCCCGCGCACGACCGCGCCGCGCCCGTTGAGCGACGAGCTGGTCTCGACGCCGAGGTACGGCCGCTCGATCCTCTGGCCGCCCTTGAGCTTCGGGATGACCTCGCGCACAGTGTTGGACGGGACGGCGAAGCCGATCCCGACGTTGCCCTGGCTGCCGGCGGTGGCGATCTGCGAGTTGACCCCGATGACGCGCCCGTTGGCGTCGATGAGCGGGCCGCCGGAGTTGCCGGGGTTGATCGGGGCGTCGGTCTGGATGACCTCGTCGATCGTGAACCCGTTCGGCGCGCGGATCTCGCGCCCGAGGCCGGAGATGATGCCCGCGGTGGCCGTGCGGTCGAGCCCGAGCGGGTAGCCGACGGCGATCGCCGTGTCCCCGACGCGGACCTGGTCGGAGTCGGCGAGCGGCAGCACCCGCAGCCGCGGCGCCGAGTTGCGGTCGACGCTCAGCACCGCGAGGTCGGAGGACGGGTCGCTTCCGAGCACCCGTGCGGGCACGGCGCGGCCGGTGTCGTCGAAGCGGACCTGCGCCTGCTCGGCGTCGCCGACGACGTGCGCGTTGGTGACGACGGTGCCGTCGGCGTCGACGACGAAGCCGGTGCCGGACGACGCGCCGCCGGTGCGCGCGACCTGGACCGAGACGACGCCCTCGCTCACCTGCTCGTAGATCTGGTTGATCCGCGTGCTCGGCAGCCGCCCGCCCGCGACCGACGGGAGCGTGGCCGTCTGCGCGGACGGCTCGTCGTCGTCGAGCAGCGTCGCGCCCGCGATCGCGCCCGTCGCGAGCAGCGCGGTGCCCGCGACCACGGCGAGCGTCCGGCGCACGATCCTGCCGCGGTCGCGCGGCGGGGGCGGCGGCTCGGGCGGGGGCGGGCGCAGGATCGGCTCCGGGACCTCGATCCAGTGGTGGTCTGAGTCGTCGTGGGGCTCGCGGCCGGTCCACAGGGAGGGGCTGCTCGGCATGGCCCCAAGGTTGCACGACCACCGTCAGGCGTCGATAAAGGCCGGCGGGTGTGACCAGCGGCACGCGGTGCAGGTGCCCCACGTCACAAACCCGGGCTTGTGACGGGCGTAGCTTGCCTCTCATGTTCGGCATTGAGCTTGCAGGCGGGGCCCTGATCTTCGGCCTCTTCATCATCGTCTTCCTCCTGGCCGTCGTCTTCGGCCTCTACACGCGGTCCGGCAGCGGCATCTCGCAGCGTCCGTACCACCACGTCTACGGTGGCGCCCCGGGCGCCGCGCGCGCGAGCAGCCTCGGCAGCAGCCGCGACCGCGAGATGCGCGACTGGTCGCGCGGGACGCGCTGAGTGACGGCGGGACGCCGACTTGCCCTCGGACGGGTCGGTGACTTAGGTTCTCGCGCGGCCGCGTCGCCGGTCCGCGCGTCTCCCCGGGCGGCGGTCAGGCGGCGCGGCCGACCCGCGCCCGTGACCCGCCTCCTCGCAGAGCGAGAGCCGTCGCTCCCCCACGTCGAGCTCTGCTCGCTGCCGACGCCCGTCCGGCCGCTCCCGCGGCTCGCCGACGGGCTGTGGATGAAGGACGACAGCCGCACCGCGCCGCTGTGGGGCGGGAACAAGCCGCGCAAGCTCGAGTGGCTGATCGGCGACGCGCGGCGGCGCGGCCGGCGCACATTGCTCACCTTCGGCGGGCTGGGGACGAACCACGGCCTCGCGACGGCGCTGTACGCGCGCGAGCACGGGATGCGGTGCGTGCTCGCCCTCCTCGACCAGCCGCGCGACGAGCACGTCGAGCGCCAGCTCGCGCGCATCCACGCGTCGGGCGCGCACGTGTACGTGACGCGCACGAAGGCGCGCACCGTCGCCGCTCTGCCGTGGCTGATGCTGCGCCACGGGCGCGCCTACTTCGTCCCGCCGGGCGGGTCGTCGCCGGTGGGGGCGCTCGGCTTCGTCGAGGCGGCCCTCGAGCTGGGCGAGCAGGTGCGGCGCCGCGAGCTGCCGGAGCCGGCGACGGTCTGGTGCGCGCTCGGCTCGGGCGGCACCGCCGCCGGCCTCGCGCTCGGGCTGCGGATGGCGGGCCTGCGCACGAAGGTGTGCGCCGTGCACGTCAACGACGGGCTCAGGCTGAGCGAGAAGACGATCGTGAGGCTGGCGCGGCGGACGCCGCTGGCGGAGCGCGAGGTGAACGACGTCGAGGTCGTGCACGGGTGGCTCGGCGCCGGCTACGGGCACGGGACGCCGGAGGCGGGGCGGGCGATCGAGCGCGCGCGGCAGGCGGAGGACCTCGTCCTCGACCCGGTCTACACCGGCAAGACGATGGCCGCCCTGCTCGACCACATCGAGCGCGGAGCCGGCGGCCCCGCGCTCTACTGGCACACGTACAGCGCCGTCGGCTACTAGCCGCGCGCGCTCGGCCCCCAGCCGAGCACGACGAACGGCGAGAGCACGCCGTTGCCGGCGGGGCGCTCGACGTGGACGGGCACCGCGGCGCGCCGCTGCTCGCGGGAGACCACGTGCCGGACGAGCGCGCCGGTGGCGCGGCCGATCCGCGCCGGCGCATCGACGCCGAGCCAGCGGGAGACGGACGCCGGGAGCGTCGAGACGATCACCTCGTCGTGGCGCCGCGGGTCGTACGCCTCGATCACCGCGACCACCGGGTCGTCGTCGGTGCCGACCGAGCCGGTCGCCTCGAGGCCGAACTCCTGCATCCGCGCCAGCGCGCGCTCCAGGTGCGTGCGCGCAGCCTCGCGGCCGGCGGCGCCCGGGTGCGAGGGCGGGACGAGCAGGTCGAAGCGCGCGGGGCTCGTCTCGGCCCGCCCGCGCAGGGCGGCGAGCAGATCGTCCGAGGCCGCCGTCCGATGGGCGACGACGAGCACAGTTGCCTTCATGCGCTGACTCCTTTCGCGTCCGCGTCCGAGCCTACTCCTCCGCGACGGGTAGCTCCACCGGTCATGGAGGTCGAGCTCGACGGGCGGACGGTGCGGCTCACGCACCTCGACCGCGTCGTGTTCCCCGAGGCCGGGTTCACGAAGGCCGACGTCGTCGACTACTACGTCCGCGTCGCGGGGGCGATCCTCCCCCACCTCCGGGGACGGCCGCTCACGCTGCGGCGCTTCCCCAACGGCGTCGGCGGGTCGAGCCGCTACCAGAAGTGCTGCCCCGACCGCCGGCCGGAGTGGCTGTCGGTGGCGGACGTCTGGCTCGCGTCGCACCACGCCGAGAAGCCGTTCTGCCTCGTCGACGACCTCCCGTCGCTCGTGTGGTCGGCCAACCAGAACAACCTCGAGCTGCATCCGATGCTCGCGCGCGCGCCGGAGGTCGACGAGCCGACGGTCGTCGCGTTCGACCTCGACCCGGGGCCGCCGGCGGGGCTGATGGAGGCGGCGGAGGTCGCGCTGCTGCTGCGCGACGTGCTGGCGGGCGTGGGGCTGCGCAGCTGGGTCAAGACGTCGGGCGGCAAGGGCATGCAGGTCTTCGCGCCGCTGAACACGCCCGGGGTGACGTACGCAGAGACGAAGGGGTTCGCGCGGGCCGTGGCGCGGCTGCTGGCCGCCGAGCTGCCCGAGCGCGTCGTCGCCACCGTCACCCGCCGCGAGCGCGCGGGGCGCGTCCTCGTGGACTGGGGGCAGAACGACCGGCACCGGTCGATCGTCTGCGCGTGGTCGCTGCGGGGGCGGCCGCTGCCGACGGTGTCGACGCCGCTCGCCTGGGAAGAGCTCGAGGCCGCCCGCTCCGCGGACGACCTCGTGTTCTCCCCGGCTGCCGCCGTGGAGCGGCTCGAGCGCGAGGGAGACCCGTTCGCGCCCGTGCTGAGCGAGGTGCAGGCGCTGCCCGGGGGCGGCGCCTAGTCCTCGTCCGACGCGGCCTTGTCGGCGTCGTCGTCGAAGTCGTCGGCGAGCAGGTCGTCGTCGCCGTCGAAGTCCTCGTCGTGGTCGAAGTCGTCCCCCGACTCGAGGTCCTCGTCCTCGAGGTCGTCGGGGTCCTCGCCCTCGTCGGCCTCAGCGGCCTCGCGCTCGGCGCGCAGGCGCTTCGCGGTCTGCGAGACGCAGCGCCCGAACGCGGCGCGGGCGGCCTTGGCCTTCGCCTTCGCGCTCCCCTTCGTGCGGGCCTTGCCGTACTTCGCGTTGAACTCCGGGGCGCCGAGCCCCTTGCGCTCGTCGCGGCAGCGCTGCTGGGCGGAGCCGGCCTTGCGTTCCACCTTCGCGCTGCGGTCCTTGGCCTTCTCAGGCTTCTTCGCGGCCGCGGCGCCCGGCGTGAGCGCCAGCGCGGCGGCGGCGACGATGATCGCGATCCGCTTCACGTTCGCGGGCATCGGTCGACCCGCGGGCGTGCGTGAGGGCGCCGCCCCGCAGGTGGACGAGCTTTACACTCGCGCCGCCGTGCGCATGCTCGTCACAGGGTTCCCGGGCTTCATCGCCCGCCGGCTCGTACGCAGGCTGCTCGCCGACGACCCGTCGCTCCAGGTGACGGCCGTCGTCGAGGCGCGGATGGCCGACGCGGCGCGCAAGGCGGCGGAGGAGATCGGGGCCGACCGGATCGAGCTCGTCGCCGGGGACATCGGCGACCGCCGGCTCGGCCTCGACGACGCCGACTACGACCGGCTCGCCGGCGAGGTCGGCGTCGTGCACCACCTCGCGGCGATCTACAACCTCGCGGTGCCGCTGGAGATCGCGCAGCGGGTCAACGTCGACGGGACCGGCAACGTCCTCGACTTCTGCCGCGCCTGCAAGGACTTCCGCAAGCTCGAGTACGTCAGCACCGCGTACGTCGCCGGGCAGCGCCACGGCGTCGTGTACGAGCACGAGCTGTCGCTGGGGCAGCCGTTCAAGAACCACTACGAGTCGACCAAGTTCCAGGCCGAGGTGTGGGTGCGGGAGCTGGCCGACGTGGTCCCGGCGACGATCTACCGGCCCGCGATCGTCGTGGGCGACTCGAAGACCGGCGAGACGCAGAAGTTCGACGGGCCGTACTACATCCTGCGCTCGATCTCGCGGTCGCTGCGGATGAAAGGGCCGATCGCGCAGTTCGGCCGCGCGAGCGCGCCGTTCAACGTCGTGCCGGTGGACTTCGTCGTCGACGCGATCGCGGCGCTGTCGCTCGACGAGGGCGCGCAGGGCGAGACGCTGCACCTCGTCGACCCCGATCCGCTCACCGCGGCCGAGCTGACGCGGGTCCTTGCGCGCGAGTACGCGGGCCGCGAGCCGTCGTTCCGGCTGCCCGCACGCGCGGTCGCGGAGTCGCTGCGGGTCAAGGCGGTGCGGGAGATGTTCGAGGGCGCGCCGCGCGAGTCGATCGTCTACCTGAACCACCCGGTGCGCTTCGACACGCGCCGCGCGGAGACGCTCCTGGCCCGTCACGGCCTGGTCTGCCCTCGGTTTCCGGAGTACGCGCCGGCCATCGTCCGGTTCTTCCGAGAGCACGAATCGGACCCCGCACTCCGGCCCGTTTGAGCGGAAGGTTCAGTCACCAACCCAGTGCATGGACGAACGTTGGAGTGCAGGAGATGGCCTCCAGCGCCGAAGCTGTACACATGGAACGGACTCCCGCCGTCAGCTGCTCCGGATGCGGCTTCGCCTGGAACAGCGCCGGCATGGCCGAGGGGCTGCGCCTCCTGGGGTCGTGCCCGAAGTGCGGCGGCGAGCTGATCTTCCGCGCCGACAGCGCTGCCGAGCCGCGCATCGAGCGCAGCGGCGAGCGCGCCACCGAGCAGGCGCCGCACCTCGTGCTCGGCATCCCGCGCCGGTAGCGCGACCGCCGCTTCACGCCGCCCCCGGCCCGCGCCGCTCGCCCCACCGCCCGCTCCCGCACCGCCCCGGTCGCCCCCGCGCGTTCCGTCCGCGCCGCCCCATACGGTCGGCGTCGATGCTCACGACGCTGCTCCTCCTCGTCGCCGCTTGGGCCGGCGTCGCGGTCGCCGTCCTCGCCCTCGGGCGGCTGCTCGGCCGGCTGAGC
>DASZDF010000764.1:0-4891 GCA_035942275.1 Solirubrobacteraceae bacterium
CGCTGGGGTCGATCCCGACGGGCATCGGCACGCTCTACGCGCAGCTGACGACCGACGCGACCGTCGGCGCGACCGACATCGCCGAGATCGACGCCGCGATCAACAAGGTGTCCTCGGTCCGCGCGACCATGGGCGGCATCCAGAACCGCCTCGAGCACTCGCTCGCCGCGGCCGGCGCGTACCAGGAGAACCTGATCGCCGCCGAGAGCCGGATCCGCGACGTCGACATGGCGGCGGAGATGGTCCAGTACACGAAGTACTCGATCCTCGCCCAGGCCGGCCAGGCGATGCTCGCCCAGGACAACCAGGCCCCGGCGTCCGTGCTCTCGCTGCTCCAGTAGCGCTCGCACCAGCACACCGGATTCGCACGGCGGGCGGCCCTCGGGCCGCCCGCTTCGCGTTTCAGAACCGCGCGCGGCTTCCGATGAACCGGGGCGATGAGCGTGGAGAGCGTCATGGCCCGCATCGCCGAGATCAACGGCATGCTCGCCCCTCCCCGTGCGGAGCCCGCCACGGCGACGAGCACGACCTTCGGCACCGCGCTCAACCAGGCCACCGGTACGGCCGGGGCGGTCGCTGCGCCCGCCCTCGGCTGGAACGCCGCGGCCGGCGGCGGCGGCGCGGGGCAGCGGATGCTCGCGGCCGCGCAGGCCGAGCTCGGCCAGGCCGAGCAGCCCCCCGGCAGCAACGACTCGCCGCGCATCGCCGAGTACCGCACGGCCACCGCCGGCAGCGGCGTCGGGCCGTGGTGCGCGTACTTCGTCTCGTGGGCCGCCAAGCAGGCGGGGGCGCCGGTCGGCGAGCAGGGCCAGGGCTTCGGCGCGGTCTCCGCGCTCTACGCGTGGGGCGAGCGCACCGGCCGCGCGCTGCCCGCCGGCAGCACGCCGCAGCCGGGCGACGTCATCGTCTGGGGCGGGCGCCACATCGGCATCGTCGAGGCCGTGCTGCCCGACGGCCGCATCCAGACGATCGAGGGCAACTCCTCCGACCAGGTCTCGCGCCGCACGTACGGCGCGGACGGCGGCGGCGCCACCGGCTACGTGCGCCTTGGCTGAGCGCCAAACATCGCTGGACGGATGTCCGACTGAGTTCCTGAGCGCCGGATGCCGATGTTCAGCGGGAATGCGCCAGATCCTCCGGGCCGTGCTGTTCCTCCTCGCGCTCGCGACGACCGTCGCGCTGCCCGCCGCGGCGAGCGCCGACGTCAACTCCTACCGCGACCTCGTCATGGCCGACGACCCCGCCGGCTACTGGCCGCTCGACGAGACGTCCGGCCCGCTCGGGCGCAACGAGATCTCGAGCGGCAGCCGCGTCCGCTACGTCAACCACCCGCTCCTCGACGAGGACGGGGCGTTCGAGGGATCGCGCGGCGTGACCGCCGGCTTCCGCTCGCTGGTCGACGCCGGGCCGCCGATGCGGTCGGACACGGACGCGACCTACGAGGTCTGGTTCAAGATGCAGCCCGGATTCGACCGCGATCACTACGAGCACATCATGGACGTGCCGTTCGACTGGGGCGTCTGGGTCTACGACGGGCACCTGAGCGGCTTCTGCAACGGCGATCCGGGCATCAGCGGGCCTCACGTCGCCGACGGCAAGTGGCACCACGTCGCCGCCCGCCTGACGCACGAGCGCTTCGAGATCTTCGTGGACGGCGTCAGGCAGGGCGAGGCGTACTGCGAGTACCGGCAGGAGTGGGACCGCCTCACGCTCGGCTGGGGCGGCGGCCGCCTCCCCTTCATCCAGGCGATGGCCCGGTCGTTCGACGAGCTGGCGATGTACGATCGCGCGCTGCCCGCCGAGCGCATCGCGGCCCACGCCGCGGCGCGGACGCCCGCCGACGACGTGCCGGGCAAGGTGCGCGCGCCGGTGACGGGCGGCGCCTACACGAGCGCGGTGCTCGCCGACCAGCCGTTCTCCTTCTACCGGCTCGAGGACCGGCCGTGGAACCCGGACGGGACCGCGTCGCGGGTCGTGCGCGACTCGTCGCCGAACGGCCGCCACGCCCAGATGCAGCTCGGCGGCGCCGACCGCGCCCCGGGGCCGATCGCCAGCGAGGCGCGCAACCTGTCGCTGCGCCCGCGCATCCACGGGTTCACCGTCCCCGCGCCGAGCACGGCGGACGTGAGCGTCGAGGCGTGGGTCAAGTTCACCACCGACCACTTCAACACGAACCTGATGCAGTTCGCCGCAGGCGGACGGCTGAGGATGTACTTCCGCGGCGAGGAGCTGGCCGTCGACCCGTACGGCCCGGTCACGCTCGGCGACGGCTACTGGAACGACCGCGCGTGGCACCACGTCGTCGCGACGAAGAACACGGCGACCGACGAGATCCGCGTGTACCGCGACGGGGTGCTGCTGCGCGACGACTCGTTCGAGACGAACGACGCGCCGTGGTTCGGCACCGACAACCCGCAGATCGAGATCGGCGGCGGCGACGCGCTGAACCCCGGTTACTGCCTCGACGAGGTCGCGGTCTACGAGGGCGCCCTCAGCCCCGCCCGCGTCGCCGCCCACTACGACGCTGCGGACGCCGAGCTCGCCAAGGGCGGCTGCGGCGGCACGTCGGACGTACGCGCCGACCTGCGCCCGGCGAAGCCGGCGAACGTCTCGCCGCCGCGCGCCCGCGGCGTCGCCCAGCCGGGCAACGTCGTGTGGTGCGACCCGGGCGAGTGGACCGGCGACCCGACGACCTTCCGCCAGCAGTGGCGCCGCGACGGGGTGCCGGTCCTCTTCGA
Source organism: Solirubrobacteraceae bacterium (assembly GCA_035942275.1). Classification (GTDB taxonomy): domain Bacteria; phylum Actinomycetota; class Thermoleophilia; order Solirubrobacterales; family Solirubrobacteraceae; genus CADCVT01. The sequence continues at coordinate 2,739 of DASZDF010000764.1, forward strand.
CAACCACGAGCCGTCCTACCTGGTCACCGCGGCCGACGACGGGCGCGCGCTGACCTGCCACGTCGTCGCCATCGGGCCCGGCGGCGAGTCGGTCGAGGTCGCCAGCCTGCCGGTCACGGCCTTCGGCCGCCCGGCCGCGCCCGGCGTCCCGCGCCTGAACGACCCCGACGGCGACGTCCGCAACGGGTTCGGCCTCGTGTGGGACGCGACGCCCGCCGAGCCCGTGCCCGCCGACGGCTACGTCCTCCAGCGGCGCGGCGCCGACGGCGTCTGGCACGTCATCAGCCGGCCGGAGCCGCCGCAGGCGAACGTCGGCCTCGAGCCCGAGGGAACCCACACCTTCCGCGTCATGGCGCAGTCGAACGGCGCCGAGAGCGACCCGTCCCCGGTCTCGCAGCCGATCGTCATCGACCGCACCGCGCCCAACCCGGCGCGGATGACGGTCACCGGCACCGCGTTCGGCGACTGGTACCGCGACAGCGCGAGCGTCACCTGGGCGCACGACGGCGACCCCGACCTCCGCGACGGCACGCCCGGCAGCGGCGTCGACCCGTCGTTCGAGCCCCAGGACGTCACGCTCACGACCACGGGCGCGCACACGGTCACCGCGAACCTCCGCGACCGCGCGGGCAACGGCGCCGTGACCGAGCGCGTGGTGCGCGTCGACGCCGGCGCTCCCACGGTGACGCTCTCGTGCCCGTCGGTGGCCCACGTGGCCGCGATCGCGCACGCCGACGTCGGCGCGAGCGACGGCAACGGCTCGGGCCTCGACGCATCCGTCCCGACCCAGATCACGATCGACACGTCGACCCCCGGGGTGCGCACGCTCTCGGTGACCGCGCGCGACAACGTCGGCCACGAGAGCACCGACTCCTGCGACGTCCCGGTCGTGCACCGCCGCCCGAACGCGCCGCAGCGCGTCGCCGGCGCGTCGCCCGGCGACGGAGCGGTCACCCTGGCGTGGACGCGCCACCCCTCCTCGCCGGCGCCCGCCGCGTACGTGCTCGAGGGCCGCGACGCCAACGACGCGGGCTGGACCGAGATCGCGCGCGGCGCGGCCGAGTCGTGGACGGCGCCCGCCGGCTCGCCGCTCGCGCAGGGCACGTGGACCTTCCGCGTGCGCATCGACGACTCCGCGTTCGACCCGGAGCCGTCCGACGCCTCCGACCCGGTCGTCGTCGACCGCACCGCGCCCAGCGCGCCGTCGATCACGCCGAACCGCCCGCCCGACGCCTCTCCCGACTGGTGGTTCGACACGGTGACGCTGGGCTTCGCCGGGACCGGTGACCCCGATCTGCCCGACGGCAGCGCGGGCAGCGGCGTCGACCCCGCGTCGGTCCCCGCCTCGGTCACCTACACCACGACCGGCTCCCACGCCGCGACCGGCACCGTCCGCGACCGTGCGGGCAACACGTCGCCGAGTGCGTCGCGCACGGTGCGCGTCGACGCGAGCGCCCCGACGGCCGCGATCACCTGCCCGGCGACCGACGTCGTCCAGGACTCGGCCACGACCGCGTCGTGGACCGCGAGCGACACGGGCTCGGGCCTCGCGGGAGCTGCGAGCGGGACCGTGGCGCTGAACACCGCCGCGATCGGCACGCACACCGTCTCGACGCCGCAGATCCGCGACCGCGTCGGGCACGTCGCCGTGGCCGCGACCTGCACGTACCGCGTGATCTACGACTGGACCGGCTTCCTCGACCCGGTCACGAACGGGCCGCGCTACAACCGCGTCGACGCCGGCGAGATCGTGCCGATCATGTTCTCGCTGAACGGCAACCGCGGCCTCGGCGTCCTCGCCGGCACGCCCGCGTCGGTGACGTCGGGCGGCTGCAACGGCCAGCGCGAGGACGTCTCGTGGACGCTCCCGGCGTCGTGGACCGCCGGCCTCGAGTACTACGCGCAGTACGACCTCTACCTGTGGCCGTTCCGGACGCAGGCCTCGTGGCGCAACACGTGCCGCCAGCTCACCGTCGCGCTGAACGACGGCACGACGCACAGCACGATCTTCCGCTTCAGGTAGCCGCGCGCAGCAGCGTGGCCGCGAGGCCGGCGCGGTAGACGGCGTAGGGCCAGAGCGGCGCGCGCACGCCGCGGCCCGCGAGCGCGCGGGCGGCGAGGTGCGTAGAGGCGGCGCTCGCCGCGGCGGCGAG